>NZ_JBJJLO010000083.1:0-30506 GCF_046230915.1 Pseudomonas sp. KCJK8993 | reverse complement strand
GGTTGGGAAAGCTTTACAGCGTCGTCTAGGTTTCTGCCAGGGAAATTTAACCATCGGTCAGGTTTTGGCGTGTTGATGCGTGTAGTAGAGGGATCTGAAGTTTCCGGGTAGTACGCGTTCCTACGTAGTGAAAAGCCTGCTCTCAAGGAAGGAGCTGCATGTGAACGCTCGCGCCAAGGATGTGCTGGTCAGTCTTTCGCCTTTGCCTCTAGCCATCCGCCTGGGCCTGGCCGGCCTACTTTGGGGGCTGGCCAGCCCGGCCGCCATGGCCGCGTGCTCTCCGGCCAACCCCAGCGCTGGCAGTATCGTCACCTGCACTGGCAATGCCACGGCGATCCTCACCAACGCTTTCGCCACCTCGGCCGACGACCTGACGGTCAACGTCAACAGTGGCGCGACCTTCAACTCGCTGCTCGGCGGCACGGCGATGAGCCTCACCGGCCATAACGTCACCCTGAACAACAGTGGCACTATCGACCCGGCCCTGCTGGGGCTGGTGACCCTGCTCAGCAATGGCGCGGTCATCGGCAATGGCAGTGCCGCGACCGTCAACATCAACAACGCCGCCAGCGGTACCCTCAACGGCACCTCCGGCATCCTCGGCCTGAACCTGGGCACGCTCAACGGCATGGCGCTGAACATCAACAATGGCGCGGGCGGCAGCACCACCATCGTCAACAACGGCAGCATCGGTTCCTCGGCATTGCTGGGCCTGACCCTGCTCTCCGCCGATGCGCCGGTGGTGGCGGTACAGGGGGGCTCGCAGGTCAACATGACCAACAACGGCACCCTGGTGGGCCGGGTGGCGTTCCAATCCTCGACGGCTGGCAACAACTTCACCAACACCGGGCAGATCACCGGCGGCGTGTCCCTGGGCGCTGGCAGTATCAACAGCTTCACCGCGGTGACCGGCTCCTCGGTCAGCAGCGGCGGCGGGATCGGCATCGCCCTGGGCGGCCTGCTGGGGGTCGACCTGACATTTGCTCCTACGGGGCAGATCGACGGTGGCGCTGGCGGTTCCAACACCCTGCTGTTGCAAAACACCCTGGGCGTGGGGGGCGGCACCACCGGCAGCGGTACGGTTTCCAGTGCCAACTACGTCAACTTCAACAACCTGGTCCTCAACAGCGGCACCTGGACCTTGCAGGGGCCGGTGGTCAGCGGCAACACCACGCTCAATGGCGGGGTGGCCTTGTACAACAACAGCGCCACCTTCGGCAGCGGCCTGCTGACCTCCAATGGCGGTGTGCTGCAAGCCAGCAGCGCCGGCCTGACCCTGAACAACCTGATCAGCCTGGGCGCTGGCGGCCTGACCCTGCAAGGCAGCAACGACACCACCCTGGCCGGGGTGATCTCCGGCGGCGGTGGGCTGGTCAAGTCCGGCGCCGGGCAACTGACCCTCAATGGCGCCAACACCTACAGCGGCAGTACCACCCTCAATGCCGGTACGGTGCAGTTGGGCAACAACCAGGCCTTCGGCACCTCCACCGTGACCCTGGGCGGCGCGGCCACCTTGAGCGCTCCGGGCACCGTCAACCTGGGCAACAGCCTGGTGCTCAACAACGCCCTGAGTACCAGTGGCGTCGGCGCGCTGACCTTGTCCGGCATCCTCAGCGGCAGCGCCGCACTGAACAAGGGCGGCACCGGCAGCCTGACCCTGAGCGGCAACAACACCGGCTTCAGCGGCACCACCAACCTCAATGCCGGCAGCCTGATCCTGGGCAACAACAATGCCTTGGGCAGTGGCCTGCTCAGTACGGCCGGCGGCACCACCCTGGATGCCAACACCGCCATCAACCTGGGCAACGCCCTGGCCCTGGCCGGCAACCTGACGGTGGGTGGCAGCAATGCCCTGACCCTGGGTGGCCTGGTCAGCGGTGTCGGTGGCCTGATCAAGAACGGCAGCGCCGACCTGGTCCTCAATTCGGCCAATGCCTACCTGGGCAACACGGCCCTGAATGCCGGGCGCTTGATCGTCGGCAATGCCGGCGCCCTGAGCACCGGCACGCTCAACGCGGCGGCCGGTACGACGCTGGATGCCAACACCGCCTTGAGCCTGGGCAACAACGTCAACCTGGCCGGCGCCCTGACCATTGGCGGCAACCAGAACCTGGGCCTGTCCGGGCAGATCAACGGTGCCGGCGGGTTGGTCAAGAATGGCGGGGCCAGCCTGACCCTGTCCGGCAACAACGGCTACCTGGGCAATACCAACCTCAACAGCGGTTCGCTGATCCTGGGCAGCAACCTGGCCCTGGGCCTGGGCGTGCTCAATACCGCCGCCGGCACTACCCTGGACAGCAGCACCGCGGTGTCCCTGGGCAATACCCTGAACCTGTCCGGCAACCTCAATCTGGCCGGCAGCAACGCGCTGACCCTCGGCGGGCTGGTCACCGGCATCGGTGGCCTGACCAAGAACGGCACGGCGGGGCTGACCCTCAACGGCAGCAACACCTACCAGGGCGGAACCTTGCTCAACGGCGGCACCCTGACCCTGGGCAACAGCGGCGCCCTGGGCAGCGGCGCCTTGACCGTGGGCGGCGCGGCGAACCTCGCCGGCAGCACCAGCCTGGACCTGCTCAATGACATAGTGCTCAACGCCGACTTGACCCTGGACGGGCTCAATCCGCTGATCCTGGATGGCGACATCAGCGGCGCCTATGGCCTGGTCAAGAACGGTGGCGCCAACCTCACCCTCAATGGCAACAACAGCTACCAGGGCGGCACCTTGCTCAATGCCGGAAGCCTGACCCTGGGTAGCGCCACGGCCCTGGGCAGCGGTGCGCTGACCGTGGGCGGCGCCAGTTCGCTGAATGCCGGCAGTGCCCTGAGCGTGGGCAATGTCATCAACCTCAACGCCAACCTGACGGTGGGCGGTAGCAATGCCCTGACCCTGGGCGGGACCATCGGCGGCAGCGCCGGGCTGATCAAGGGCGGCACTTCCAGCCTGACCCTCAGCGGTACCAACACCTACCAGGGCAATACCGCCCTCAACGGCGGCACGCTGATCCTGGGGGCCAACGGCGCCCTGGGCAATGGCACGCTGAATGCCGCCAACGGCACCAGCCTGGACGCCAGTACCGCGGTCAGCATCGGCAATGGACTGAACCTGGGCGGCAACCTGACGATCGCCGGCAGCAATGCCCTGACCTTGGGTGGCGTGATCGGAGGGATCGGCGGCCTGATCAAGAATGGCAGCGCCGACCTGATCCTCAATGGCGCCAATGCCTACCTGGGCAACACCACCCTCAACGCCGGCCGGTTGATCGTCGGTAACGCCAATGCCCTGGGCGGTGGTGCGTTGAATGCGGCCGCGGGCACTACCCTGGACAGCAACACGGCGGTGAGCCTGGGTAACCAGGTGAACCTCGGCGGCGGGGTCACTATCGGTGGCGGCGCCGACCTGACCCTGGCCGGGGTGGTCGGCGGGATCGGCAGCTTGATCAAGAACGGCAACGCCAACGTGACCCTGAGCGGCGTCAACACCTACCAGGGCGGCACCA
Source organism: Pseudomonas sp. KCJK8993 (assembly GCF_046230915.1). Taxonomy (NCBI): domain Bacteria; kingdom Pseudomonadati; phylum Pseudomonadota; class Gammaproteobacteria; order Pseudomonadales; family Pseudomonadaceae; genus Pseudomonas; species Pseudomonas sp. KCJK8993. Next base: position 27,006 of record NZ_JBJJLO010000083.1, on the reverse strand, counting down.
CGCTCAACGCCGGGACCCTGATCCTGGGCAACAACAGCGCCCTGGGCAACGGAGTGTTGACCGTGGGGGGCGCGGCAAACCTGGACAGCGCACCAGGTATCAGCCTGAACAACAACCTGACCCTCAATGCCAACCTGACCCTGCCCGGTAGCAACGACCTGACCCTGGGCGGGGTCATCGGTGGTACGGGGCAACTGATCAAGAACGGCGCCAGCAACCTGACGCTCAACGGCATCAACACCTACCAGGGCGGCACCACGCTCAACGCCGGGACCCTGACCCTGGGCAACAGCGGGGCCCTGGGCAGCGGCGCCCTGACCGTTGGCGGCGCTGCGACCCTGGACAACAGCACGCCAATGGCCCTGGGCAACAACCTGACCCTCAATGCCGACCTGACCCTGGCCGGCAACAACAACCTGATCCTGGCGGGGGTGATCGGTGGCAGTTCCGGCCTGATCAAGGACGGCCTGGCGGACCTGTCCCTGAGTGGCAACAACACCTTCAGCGGGCCCTTGACCCTGCTGGCCGGCAGTGTGACCACGCTTTCCAGCGGTGCCCTGGGCAACAGTTCCGGGGCCAACATCAGCGCGGGCGCCAGCCTCAACCTGGGCGCCAATGCCAGCCTTGGCGGGTTGACCGGCAGCGGCTCGGTGCAACTCAGCCCCGGTGTGGCACTGAGTGTCGGTGGGGGTAACGCCAGCTCGGTGTTCAACGGCGATCTTGGTGGCAGCGGGCAGCTGACCAAGGTCGGCAGCGGCACCCTGACCCTGGGCGGCATCAATGGCCTGACCGGCAATAGCCTGGTCAGCGGCGGCACCTTGAAGGTCGACGGCTCCCTGGCCAGCGGCACGGTCAACGTCGCCAGCGGCGGCACCCTGACCGGCTCCGGTTCGTTGCTGGGCGCCCTGGATGTGGCGTCCGGTGGCCACCTGGCGCTGAACTCGGGCAGTACCTTGTCGGTGGGCTCGCTGGTGCTCAACAGCGGCGCCAACCTGGACGCCAACCTGGGTGCGCCGTCCACCACTTCGCTACTCAACGTCGGCGGCAACCTGACCCTGGGCGGCCAGCTCAACGTCAGCGACGCCGGCGGTTTCGGCGTGGGCGTGTATCGCCTGATCAACTACACCGGCAGCCTGGTGGACCAGGGGCTGAACGTGGCCAGCGTGCCGTTGGGCTTCAATCTCGGCGACCTGGTGGTGCAGACCAGCGTCGGCAACCAGGTCAACCTGCTGGTGTCGGGGGGGACCAACATCCGCTTCTGGGACGGCAGCCAGACGGTGCCCAATGGCGTGGTCGATGGTGGCAGCGGTACCTGGGACTCGCTGAACAGCAACTGGACCTCGGTCAATGGCACCCTCAACCAGACCTGGGGTAACGGTTTTGCGGTCTTCCAGGGCACGGCGGGTACGGTCACCGTGGCCGGGGCGCAGAGCTTCAGCGGTATGCAGTTCGTCACCGACGGCTACAACCTGGTGGGGGCCCCCGGTGGTTCGCTGACGGCCGTCAATGGCAGCGGCGGCAGTACCTCGATCCGCGTCGACCCGAACGCCACCGCCACCCTCGGCGTGGCGATCAACGGCAGCGGCACGCTGGCCAAGCTCGACAGCGGCACCCTGGTGCTCAATGGCACCAACAGCTACAGCGGCGGCACTTCGCTGCAGGGCGGCACCCTGGTGGTGGGCAACGACAGCGCCCTGGGCACAGGCGCCTTGAGCACCGCCAATGGCACCACCCTGGACAGCAACACCGCGGTGACCCTGGGCAATGCCGTGACCCTGGCCGGTGCACTGAATATCGCTGGCTCCAACGCCTTGACCCTGGACGGGGCGATCAGCGGCAGCGGCAGCCTGGTCAAGAACGGCAGCGCCAGCTTGACCCTGGGCGGCAACAATACCTACCTGGGGCCTACCGCATTGAACGCGGGCGGCCTGGTCCTGGCCAGCAATACTGCCCTGGGCGGCGGTGCGCTGAACGCCGCAGCGGGCACCAGCCTGGACGCCAGCACGGCGGTCAGCCTCACCAATGTGCTCAACCTGGCCGGCAACCTGGGCATCGGCGGTACCGCCGACCTGACGCTGGGTGGCGCGGTCAACGGTGCAGGCGGCCTGACCAAGAATGGTGCAGCCAACCTGACCTTGAACGCCAGCAACGGCTTCACCGGCGGCACCTTGCTCAACGCCGGCACCCTGACCCTGGGCAACAACGGCGCCCTGGGCACCGGAGGCCTGACCGTGGGCGGCGCCGCGACCCTGGACGCCAGCAGCGCCCTGAGCCTGGCCAATGCCCTGACCCTCAATGCCAACCTGACCCTGGCCGGCAGTAACGACCTGGCCCTGGGTGGAGTCATCGGCGGTGCCGGCCAGTTGATCAAGAATGGCGCAGGCAACCTGGTCCTGGGCGGTGTCAACAACTACCAGGGCGGTACCTTGCTCAACGCCGGCACCCTGACCCTGGCCCAGGCCGCGGCCCTGGGCAGCGGCGCGCTGACCGTGGGCGGCACCGCGACCCTGGCCAATAGTGCGCCGCTGGTGCTGAACAACGATTTGAACGTCAATGCCGGGCTGACCCTGGCCGGGGCCAACGACCTGACCCTGGGTGGCGTGATCGCTGGCAGCGGGACCTTGAGCAAGAACGGCGCGGCCAACCTGACCCTGAGTGGCAACAACACTTTCAGCGGCCTGTTCGACGTGTCGTCCGGCAACCTGATCACCCAGGGCAGCGGGGCCCTGGGCAACAACGCCAGGGTCAACCTCGGGGCTGGAACCAACCTTGACCTGGGCGCTTCCGCCAGCCTTGGTGGCCTCAGTGGCAGCGGTGCGGTGACCATCGGCAGCGGCAACACCCTGACCCTGGGCGGTAACAACCTGGGCAGTACCTTCGCCGGCGGCCTGAACGGTGCCGGGCAGCTGGTCAAGACCGGTAGCGGCGTTCTCAATCTCAGCGGCACCAGCAGCCTGAGCGGCAATACCCAGGTCAACGCCGGCACGCTGAACCTCAGCGGCTCCCTGGCCAGCAGCACGGTCACGGTCAACAGTGGCGCGACCCTGACCGGCAATGGCAGCCTGGGCGGTGCTCTCAGCGTGGCCGATGGCGGGCACCTGGCGCTGAGTTCCGGCAACAGCCTGTCGGTGGGCTCGCTGGTAATGGGCGCCAACTCCAACCTGGACGTGGGCCTGGGCACGCCAGCCAGCGGTGGCGGCAATGCCCTGGTCAACGTCGGCGGCAACCTGACCCTGGACGGTACCCTCAACGTCAGCGATATCGGCGGTTTCGGCACCGGCGTCTATCGCTTGATCAACTACACCGGGGCGCTGACCGACAACGGCCTGAATTTCGGCAGCTTGCCTGGCAGTGTGGTACCGGGCGATCTGCAGCTGCAAACCGCCGTGGGCAACCAGGTCAACCTGCTGGTGAGCGCCCCCAACACCACCGTGCTGTTCTGGGATGGTTCGCAAACCACGGGCAACGGCGTGATCGACGGCGGTTCAGGCACTTGGGGCAGTGGTACCAGCAACTGGACGTCGGTCGATGGCAGCTCGAACCAGGCCTGGGCCGGCAGCTTCGCGGTGTTCCAGGGCAGCGCTGGCAACGTGACCGTGAACGGCACGCAGAACCTCACCGGCATGCAGTTCGTCACCGACGGCTACAACCTGGCCGGCGGTGTGGGCGGGGCGCTGAACCTGGTCAATGGCGGTACCGGCAACACGGCGATTCGGGTCGATCCGAACGCCACCGCCACCCTCGGCGTGACGCTCACTGGCGGCGGTACTCTGGCCAAGCTCGACAGCGGCACCCTGGTACTCAATGGCAACAACAGCTACAGCGGCGGTACCTCGCTGCAGGGCGGCACCCTGGTGGTGGGGAACGACAACGCCCTGGGCAGCGGTGCCCTGAGCACCGCCAATGGCACCACCCTGGACAGCAATACCGCGGTGTCCCTGGGTAATGGGCTGAACCTGGCTGGCGCATTGAACATCGGCGGCTCCAATGCCCTGACCCTGGGCGGCCTGGTCGGTGGCAGCGGTGGGCTGGTGAAGAGCGGCAGCGCCAGCCTGACCTTGAACGGCGTCAATACCTACCAGGGCGGCACCTTGCTCAAGGCTGGGCAATTGATCCTGGGCAACAACAGCGCCTTGGGCACCGGGGCCTTGACGGTGGGCGGCAATGCCCAGCTCGACAGTCCGGTGGCCTTGCAACTGGCCAACGCCATTACCCTTGGCGCGCAGTTGAACCTGGCCAACCAGCAGGCCCTGACCCTCAGCGGCGCGATCAGTGGCAATGGCTCGCTGGTGAAAAATGGCAGCGGTGATCTGCTGCTCAACGGCGCCAACACCTACAGCGGCGGCACCACGCTCAATGCGGGCACCACCCGCGGCGACGCCAGCAGCTTGCAGGGCTCGATCCTCAACAACGCCGCGCTGACATTCCAGCAGAACGCCAATGGCACCTATGCCGGCAACCTCAGCGGCAACGGCACCCTGGTCAAGCAAGGCAGCGGCACGCTGTTGCTGACCGGCAACAACAGCTTCACCGGTACCACCCAGGTGCAGGGCGGCTCGTTGCTGGTGGATGGCAGCCTGGCCAGCGGCAATGTGCAAGTGGCCAATGGCGCCAGTATCGGTGGCAGCGGCCAGCTCAGCGGTACCGTACAACTGGGCGATGGCGCCAGCCTCAAGGCGGGCGGCAGTGCCACGCCCTTGTCCGTGGGCGGCCTGGCGCTGTCTTCCGGCACCAGCCTGGACTTCAGCCTGGGCCAGGCCACCAGTTCCACCACGGTGGTCAACGTGGCTGGCGACCTGACCCTGGACGGCACCTTGAACATCACCGATGCCGGAAACTTCGGCGTAGGCGTCTACCAACTGTTCCGCTACGGCGGCACCTTGACCAACAACGGCCTGAACTACGGCACGCTGCCTGGTAGCGTGCTGCCGGGTTCCTTGAGCCTGCAGACTGCCTTGGCCAACCAGGTCAACCTGCTGGTACAGGGGGCGCCAGGCCAGGTGCAGTTCTGGAACGGCAGCCAGACCACGGCCAACGGCAGCATCACTGGTGGTAGCGGTACCTGGGGCGGTTCGACCAACTGGACCGATCCGACCGGTACCCAGACCCAGGGCGCGGGCAACCAGTTCGTGATTTTCGGCGGGCAGGGCGGCACCGTGACCGTCGCGGGAAACCAGAGCTTCACCGGCATGCAGGTGCTCGACAGCGGTTACAACTTCGTCGCCGGCAGCAATGGCAGCCTGAGCCCTACCAATGGCAGCGATGGCAGCCTGGCCAAGGTACGGATCAATGGTGGAGTGGTGACCCAGATCGACGCGCCGCTGGTGGGCAGCGGCGGTATCGAGAAAACCGATGCCGGGGTGTTGCTGCTCACCGGTGCCAATACCTACAGCGGCGGCACGACCGTCAGCGGCGGCACTCTGGCCGGTAATACCCGCAGCTTGCAAGGGCGGATGCTGGTCAATGCCCGGATGTTGTTCGCGCAGAACAGCAATGGCGTGTTCAACGGCCTGCTCAGTGGTACCGGTACGGTGGTCAAGCAGGGCGCTGGTTTGCTGCAGATCAATGGCAACCAGCCCTTCAGCGGCACCCTGGCGGTGGAGCAGGGCACTGTACAGATCGGCGACGACCCGGCTTCCCTGGCTGGGCAAGTGGTGGTCAGCAATGGTGCGACCCTGGCTGGCAACGGCAGCGTCGGGGGGCTGGTCAACAATGGCCTGGTGAGTTCCGGCGGGCCGATCGGCAAGCTGGCGGTCACCGGCAACTTCAGCAACGGCAGCACCGGGACCCTGCAACTGACACCGACCTCGGCCACGAGCCCGGCGTTGCAAGTGGGCGGCACCGCCAACCTGGCGGGCAACCTGCAGGTCACTGGCCTGAACTATGGTGGCGCCAACGCCAGCTACGCACTGATCAACGCCGGTGGCGGTATCACCGGTACCTTCAGCGGCAGCAACTTGCCGCAACTGGTGTTCTTCGACACCTCGCTGGTGTACGGCGCCAACCAGGTGAACCTGAACGTCAATCGCAACCAGACCCGCTTCGTCGACGTCGCCCAGACCCCTAACCAGCGTGCGGTGGCCGCGGCCCTGGGGGCCTACTCGGGGGATGACGACGATCCGGCCGACCAGTTGAACGACCAGATCCTCGGCCTGGACCGCGCCGGGGCGGTGGATGCGTTCAACCGTCTGTCCGGGGAGATCCATGCCAGCACTGTCAGCGCCTTGCTGGAGGACTCGCGGTATGTGCGCGATGCCCTCAATGACCGGATGCGCCAGCCTGGCTGCTCCAGCTCCCAGGACGACCCGCGGCAGGTCCTGGCCAGTCGCGAGAACCGCCTGAGCAGCACTGGCTGCCAGGGCGAGATGGTCGGCTGGATGCGGGTACTCGGCACCTGGGGTGACATGGCTGGCAACAGCAATACCGCCAAGCTGGACCGCAACCTGTCGGGCTTCATGCTCGGCAGCGACCGCCAGCTGGACGATACCTGGCGTGCCGGGGTCGCTGCCGGTTATACCCGCAGCGACCTGTCGGCCCATCGGCTGCAATCCGATGCCAAGGTCGACAGCACGCACCTGGGGGCCTACCTCAATTCCCAGTTCGATGCCGTGGCCGTGCGCCTGGGAGCGGCTTACAGCTGGCACCGGATCGAGACCAAGCGCGATGTCAATGTCGGCACCTACAGCGATCGGCTCAAGGCGCACTACAACGCCCGCAGCGCCCAGGTCTTCGGTGAGGTGGGGTATGCGATGGACGCTGCAGGCATGGCCCTGGAGCCATTCGTCGGGCTGTCCTATGTCAACTACGACAGCAACACCGGCAAGGAAAAGGGCGGTGCGGCGGCGCTCAAGGCCAAGGCCAGCCAGGACGTGACCTTCTCCACCGTCGGTATACGGGCCGGCAAGCGCCTCACCTTGGGCAATGGGCACCAGCTCACGCCACGGGTGGGCCTGGGCTGGCGCCATGCCTATGGCGACACCAAGCCGGATGCCGACCTGAGCTTCATCGACGGCGGCACCTCCTTCACCACCCAGGGCGTGCCGATCGCCAAGGACAGTGCGCTGCTGGAGGCTGGCCTGGACTACCAGATCACCCCGGCCGGCAAGCTGGGCATCGGTTACTCGGGGCAGGTATCCGACAAAACCAAGGACCATGCCATGACCCTCAACTTCACCCTCGACTTCTGACTGTCTTGGGTGTTCGGCAGCCGCCCTATGGGCGGCTTTGCCATGTCTGGTGGTCGCGCGAGGTTGCCGGTCGTCGGGCCGCGTTGCCTGACCGGCATCCTTAGGTGGCGTCCAGTGGAGCGCGATCTTGCTTGTCGAACATGGCAGAAGTGCTGGTCGATACTGGAGCCGACAAGCCTTGCCGGCTGTTCTGGATCACTCTTCCTTATATTGAAAGTACAAGGCTGCTTGATTGCGGTGGACTTATTTTAAGTCTGGCTGTTAATTTGCTGAACTTGCATTTTAGCAAGTTGTCCGACCCTCCGGTCGCCATGGTCCATAGGTGAAATAAAACTGCAACAAGGTCGCGTGAGTATGCGTGGACAGCAACTTTCTTGGCGTGTCGGTATCAGGGGCTGTTTCGATTGTGGGGTTAAGTGGCACTATGGCGGGGCTTGGATAATAAGCGTGGGCTTGCCGCGGATCAAACGGGGATACAAGTCATGTGCGATGAACTACGTCAAGCCAGAATAATGAATGTCTTGAAACTTATAGTTGGTGCTCCTGATGCTGTACATGTCCGTGCGGCAGCGGCTTATGTCCATGGTTATATCGACGGACTATTCGACGAAGGCAAACTTTCAGTGCAAACCGCACAAGACTTGAAGTGGGTGGCGGAGATGCACCGGGATAAGCGGTTGTCGGATTTGAATATTTGAACCCGATTGCTGAGGCAAACGCTGGAAGTCGGGTATTGTATCCGTCTGTGTGCAGGCGTGCGGGTGGTTGCCGAGAACGTCGGCTCATATATGCCTGATCCTGCTCGGGGCAGCGGCTAGCCCGCCGGGGCGAGGCCGAACCGATGGGCGCCAGGCAGGCGTTCGAGGCGCTCCTGGCGATGGCTCCTGTCTGCCCTGGCTACCCGCGGGTTTTTGGCTGGTCGCTACGGATAGCATTATCGAGGTGCGGATAGCGGCTGCCTTGTACCGGAAATATCCCGACCTATTCTTCTTTGCTGACTTCGCCCTATCTTCACTGTTTCCTGGCCAATCAAGCCGTATCCAGGTCAGTAGAGATTAATGGTCGTTCTGGGTAGCCTGGATTGGTTCTACGGAGCACTTCAGGAGAGGTCTTGGACAAGTGTTCTGGTGCAGTTTTAGTCTGTCAAAAATGAAAGTCATGTTCTTTGCCGATGGCTGTCTAGCGGGCGGCCTCCATCAGGCATGGGTAAGTTTTTTTGAGCGTTCGTTCGGTTTTTCAGAGCGAAGTGGTGTATCCAATGGTCCGGAGGTTTATTTATAGTTGGGTATATTCCAGTGAAAAAGTTGCGCAATGCAACATGAGTGATGCTTGTGGTGTAGAGCGGAAAGTACGGCGGGTGCTGTTCGGATATTGATTTTTCATTGTGGTGATACTTGTCATGTTTTTGTCGCGTGAACTTTTGACGCTGTTGTCCGGGTTCACTCTTCGGTAGTCGAGAGATATGAAGAAAGAGTCCGGCAGACGGGATATTCCCGGCATGGAGTCAACGGTTGTCGATATTCAGCGCGCCATGCTGGATGCCACCCCTGACTGCATCAAGGTGCTGACCCCAGACGGCCTGCTCCTGGCCATGAGTGAGGCCGGATGCGCTGCGTTCCAGATACCCCGGGCGCAAGTCAAGGGCACGGCCTGGATTCCCTTGCTGCCCGCGTCGACCCACGGCGCCGCCCTCGATGCCCTGGCCTTGGCGGGCAGGGGTATTTGCGCGCGCTTCACCGGCTACAGCGATGCCCACGGCAAGATCATCCACTGGGACAATCTGCTGACCCCGACCCTCGATCTTCAAGGGCACGTGCATAACATCATCTGCGTGTCTCGCGATGTCACCGAGCAGGTGCTGTTGCAGCGGGAGCTGAACCAGGCACTGGCGCGTGAACGGCTGTTGACGGGTGAAAGGCTGCACCGGATCAAGAATCTTTTCACCGTGGCCGATGCGGTGGTCATGATGGCCGACAGGGAAGCCCGGAGCACCGGCGTTCTCGACCGTCTGGGCAAGATCGCGGCCGAGAAGCTGAGGGCGCTGTCCAGGGTCTACACCCAGGTCCTGGATGCGGAGGATGCCAAGACTATTGAAATGACCGCCTTCATCGGTGCCGTGCTGCAACCCTTCGGCGGCCAGTGCCGGTTCGGCGGCACCTTCGAGCATGTCCCCGGGGTGCTGGCCAATCTGCTGGCGCTGCTGCTCCATGAACTGGCGACCAACTCGGTGAAACATGGCGCATTGAGTGTCGTCGAAGGTGAGGTCGACATTCGCTGGGCCAGTCATGAGGGTTGGCTACGCCTCGATTGGCACGAGCAGGGTGGGCCGGTGATTCTTGCCCCGCCAGCCCGCGATGGCTATGGCTGCGAATTGATCAACGAACTGGCGGTGGTCGCCGGCGGGACCATCGAGCGGGACTGGCGACCGGACGGACTGCGGGTGGTATTGAAGCTTTCAGTGGCGGGCAAGTAGGTCCGTGCCAGGCCACCGGGTCCTATGGGTTGCCTTGCTCTCGGTTTTGCGTGCTGGCAACCCCAGCGGCATCCACGATGGCCATGTGGCCTAGTCCCCAGCTATCAAGATCGATCGTTACGCTGGACAGGGGTACTCATGCATGGCTCTCCAGCCACCCCGGGCTGAGCCACTCTCCAGAGATTTCGCGGACACCTTGCGCTGTAATTGTCGCAATGGATTGGCTATCACATTAGGGAATACCTGAAGGCATCTTTTCTATTATCCAGTAATGACTGACCTGGCTAGGATCTGGGCAGCCTGACGGTCGTCGTTGCCGTCTGGGCGCCACAATAATAGATGCCGAGGAATAGTCATGAGCAGTTCCACGCCCTGTCGCCTGGAGCAGGTCCAGCAGATGGACGAGGCCGATCCACTGGCCTTTTGTCGCCAGCGCTTTGCCCTGCCGCAACACAAGATCTACCTGGACGGTAACTCCCTGGGGGCGATGCCGGCCCATGTGCCCGAGCGAATCGAACAAGTCCTCAAGGAGGAATGGGCCCAGGGGCTGATCAACTCGTGGAACGATGCCGACTGGTATCCGGCACCGCAGCGCACCGGAGCGCGCATTGCGCATCTGGTCGGCGCCCAGGCGCATGAAGTGATCGTGGCCGACTCGACCTCGATCAACCTGTTCAAGGTATTGGTGGCGGCCTTGCGCATGCAGCCGCAACGTCGGCTGATCCTGGCGGAAAACGGCAATTTCCCCACCGATGTCTACATCGCCCAGGGGGTCTCGGAGTTGACGGGGTGCCAGTTGCAGTGCGTCGATCCCGAGCAGGTGATGGCGGCGCTGAGTGAAGAGGTGGCGGTGCTCTCGCTGACCCATGTCAACTTCAAGTCCGGCCGCCGCTACGATATGGCGGCCATCACTGCTCGAGCCCATGAACTAGGCGTTTTAGTGGTCTGGGACCTGTGTCATTCCGCCGGAGCCATGCCGGTCCGCCTGAATGCGGCGGGTGCCGACTTTGCCGTAGGCTGTGGCTACAAGTACCTCAATGGCGGACCCGGCGCTCCGGCTTTCGTCTTTGTGGCCGAGCGCCATATCCCTCATTTGCGCCAGCCGCTCACAGGTTGGCATGGCCATGCCAAGCCCTTCGACTTCACCCATGAATACCAACCGCATCCCAGCCTGGACCGGATGCTGGTGGGCACGGCGCCACAGCTTGGGGTGCTGGCCCTGGAGGCGGCCCTGGAAGCGTTCGATGGGGTCGACCTGCAGGTGCTGCGAGCCAAGAGCGAGGCCCTGACCGAATTGTTCATCGATCTCTGCGACCAGCAGTTGCAGGGCCTGGGGGTAACGCTGTGCAGCCCGAGGCAGGTCGAACAGCGCGGCAGCCAGGTCGCCCTGAGCCATCCCCAGGCCTATGCGGTCATGCAGGCCCTGATTGCCCGAGGCATTGTCGGCGACTTCCGGGCACCGGACATCCTGCGTTTCGGTTTTGCACCGCTGTACAACCGTTACCAAGAGGTGTGGGAGTGCGTGGGGGCACTGCGGGAAATCCTCGTGAGCGGCGAGTGGAACCAGCCGCAGTTCCTGGCCCGTAAATCGGTGACCTGACCCCAGTGCCTAGCCTTGGAGCAAGCGTGTCATGACAAAAACAATACACACCTTCAAACAAGTGGCAGACCGTGAGAAAGGCCTCAAGCAAACCCTGAGCAGCGGCCAATTGTCGATGATCGCCATTGGCGGGGCCATCGGTACCGGGCTGTTCCTGGGCAGCAGTTTTGCCATCGGTTTCGCCGGGCCCAGCGTGCTGGTGAGCTATGGCATCGGCGCGGTGATCGCGCTGTTGCTGATGGGCTGCCTGGCGGAAATGACCGTGCGCCATCCGACTTCCGGGTCTTTCGGTTCGTTCGCCGAGTTTTATGTGGCGCCCTGGTTCGGCTTCGCCCTGCGTTACGCCTACTGGGCGTCCATCGTGTTCGCCGTGGGCACGGAAATCACCGCCGCGGCGATGTACATGAAGTTCTGGTACCCGGATGTGCCGGGAGGCTACTGGATGCTGGGCTTCTCCCTGGCGCTGATCCTGGCCAACGCCTTCAGCGTCAAGGTCTTCGGCAGCATCGAGTACCTGTTCTCGCTGCTCAAGCTGTGCGCCATCGTTGCCTTCATCCTGCTGGGGGCCTGGGTGGTGTATGACGCGCCCATGGAATCGGGCATCGGCCTGGCCAACTACAGCAATGACCGGGGCTTCTTTCCCAATGGCGTCTGGGGCACCTGGGTCGCGGTGATCGTGGCTTTCTTCAGCTACCTGAGCATCGAGATGATCGCGGTAGCGGCGGGCGAGGCCAAGGACCCCGAACGCGCTGTGACGCGGGCGTTCCGCATTACCGTGGTGCGCCTGGTGGTGTTCTACCTGCTGACCATCGCCCTGGTCCTGGCCATCGTGCCCTGGGCGCGCAATACCGGCGGGGAAAGCCCCTTCGTCATGGTCATGGCGGCCAGCGGCATTCCTTATGCCGGTGGGGTGATCAACGCGGTGATCCTGGTGGCGGCGCTGTCGGCGATGAACAGCCAGCTGTACATCACCACCCGGCTGATGTTCAGCCTGTCCCGGGCTGGCCAGGCACCGGCGATGTTTGGCCGCCTGAGCCGCCATGGCGTGCCACTGGCGGCGCTGTTGCTGTCATCCCTGGGCATTGCCCTGGCCACCTTGTTGTACCTGGCTTATGCCGAGCAAGCCTTCACGCTGATGATGTCGCTCGCGATGTTCGGGGCCATGTTCACCTGGGCGGGGATCTTCCTCACCCACTTGTGCTTCCGTCGCCAGCAGGGTAGCGAACCGCTGGCCTTCAAGCTCTGGGGCTATCCCTGGACCAGCCTCGGCGGCCTGTTGCTGATGCTGGCCGTGATGGTCACGACGTTGTTCACCGAACCGTTCTTCCTGACCCTGGTCTGCGGGTTGCCCTTCCTGGGGCTGATCCTGTCGATCTACTACCTGCGTTTTCGCGGCAAGCGGGCCCTTGACGCCGAGGCCCCCAAGCCGCTGCCGCTGCGACAACCCTGAGCCGTGCTACCCCTGTAGACGCCAGCGAACCGGGGAGGGGCGTAAAGCAGCGTTGCCCTGCGAGTCGTACGCGGCCAAGGGCCGTGGCTCGGCCAGCGCGCTGGCGCCACTTCCTGGATCGCTCGGTTCCGGTGGCTCTGTGGTCACCCAGGGAACCGGGCGACCGCACTGCATCACCCACGACAAAAACAATAAATCACCAGAGGTTTTGCCATGCCCCATGTCTCGCGTTCTCTATCGCCATTGCTGTTGTCGCTATGGGGCTGCTTGCCCTGGACAACCCAGGCCGTCGAGTCGGGATTCATCGAGGACAGTCACCTGAGCGTGCTGGCCCGCAACTACTATCTCAATCGCAGCATTCAGGATGGCCGCGCGGATCGTAAGGATTGGACCCAGGGTTTTATCGGTCGCTTCAGTTCGGGGTTCACCCAGGGCTCCGTTGGCGTGGGCGTGGATGCCTTCGCCTTTCTGGGACTGAAGCTGGATGCCTCCGGCGGCAAGACCGGCACCTACAATTTGCCGATCCACGACAACGGCAAACCGGCAGACGAATACTCCAAAGCCGGTGCCGCGCTGAAGATCAAGGTCTCCAACAGCGTGCTGCGCTATGGCGAGCAATCGGTGGATACCCCGGTGTTCGCCGTCGGCCACAACCGCCTGATCCCGCAAACCGCCACCGGCTTTGCCCTGGATAGCCAGGAGCTGGAACGGCTCAAGCTGCGGGCCGGGCACTTCACATCGGCCACCGGCCATGTCACCACTAACAGCAACGGTGACCTGTGGGCGTTCTATGGTGGCGTCACCACCCCCTCGGTGGACTACGCCGGTGGCCAGTACCAGTTCACCCAGGACCTGGGCGCCAGTCTCTACGTTGCGCGCTTCCAGGACATCTGGAACCAGTACTACGCCAACCTCGACGGCCGCACCGACCTGGGGGCGGGGCAGCAGGCCGGCTTCGACCTCAACCTCTATCGCACCCTGGATACGGGCCGGGCCAAGGCCGGGGCCATCGACAACACCACGCTGGGCGCTGCGGTGTTCTATGGCCTGGGCGCTCACCGTATGACCCTTGCCTTGCAGAACGTCGATGGCAATACCCCGTTCGACTACCTGGGGGGCGGTGACCTGGATCGCAACGGTCGCAACGGCCGCGACCAGGGCGCCTCGATCTACCTGCCCAACTCGGTGCAGTACTCCGACTTCAACGGGCCCAACGAACGCTCCTGGCAACTGCGCTACGACCTGTCCCTGGCCAGTTATGGCATGCCGGGCTTGAGCCTGATGAGCCGTTACCTGCGGGGCTCCGGGATCGACGGTACGCACACCCCGGCCGGCAGCGCCTACGCCGGGATGTATGGCAAGGATGGGGTGCACCGGGAAATCAACTTCGAGGCACGCTATGTGGTGCAGAGCGGTCCCTGGAAGGATCTGAGCCTGCGCCTGCGCCAGACCTGGCACCGGGCCAATGTGGCCCAGGGCGAGGGTAATATCGATGAGTTCCGGCTGATCACCGACTACCCGATCGATATGTTCTGATCCGGTCCGGCCTTGGCCCCAGCGCCGTGGTGTCAATCCCGGTTCGCTCAGCAGGGCCATGATGATGCCGCCCAGCGCCCCACCCAAGGGAATCATGGCACTGACCCGCGCAGCATCGAGACTGTCGTAACCACTGGCGCGCAGTACGGTGGGCAGCCAGTTGGTCAATAGGTAGAACACCGACAGGCAGCAGAAGAACGTCAGCCACAGCAACAGGCTGCGCGCCAGTTGCGCTGGAGTGAACAACGCGCCTAGCGGTGAACGCATGGTTCGCGTGGGGGTGTCACTTTGCAGCCGAACCCGGCTCCAATCATCGTGGCCGCTGATCTGCGCCACGACCCGGTGCAAGGTGCTGGCATGGCGTGGGCGACCAGCCATGAAACACACCGATTCCGGCAAGGCGTGGTACAGCACGGGCAGTAGCAGTAGCGGCGCGAGGCCGCCGATCAGCAACAACCCTTGCCAACCCACCAGGGGCAACAGCGCTGCGGTCACGCCCCCGCCCAAGGCCAAGCCCAGGGTGAAACCGCAATAGCTCAGGGTTACCAGCAGCGTACGCCGACGTGCCGGTGAGTATTCCGAACTCAAGGTGATGCAGTTGGGGAGTACGCCTCCCAGGCCGATGCCGGTGACGAAGCGCAAGACGCTCAGCACTTCGATATTCGGCGACAGTGACGAAGCCAGGGTGCCCAGGGCGAAGATCAGTACGCAAAGCAGTAGCACGGACTTGCGTCCATGGCGGTCGGCCAGGGGACCGAGGCAAAAGCTGCCCAGGAGCATGCCGAACAGCCCCGCGCCAAAGACAGGTGCCAGTTGCACGCGATCGATGTGCCAGTCGTGAATCAGTTCGGGAGCGATGTAGCCGATGGCGGCAGTGTCGAAACCGTCCAGTAGAAGAATCAGAAAGCACAATGACAACACGCGTATCTGCAGGGCGGAGAGGGGACTGCGATCGATGAGTTCGGTGAGGTTTTGCGTACGCTCGTACAGGGTGGCTCCTTATGGGTTTTGTTTCTGGCGGACAGGGAGAGCCCGCCGGATGACCACGATTGCCGGTGCCGCAAGGGGATTGGGAAGGACGTAGCGGTTTAGAGCAGCTTGAAGAAGTCCTGGGCGTTACTGCCCAGAATCCTTGATTTATCGAGTTCTGCCAGATCGGGGTGCTCGGCCACGCCGCTGCCGATATCTTGCTCGCCCAAGGGGAAGGGCGAGTCGGAGCCGAGCATGACCCTTTCGCTGCCCATGACCTGTACCAGCAGTTTCAGGGCCCCGGGATCGAACACCGCGGAATCGACGAAGAAGCGCTTGACATAGCTTGACGGCAATTGCGGGCAGTTCTCGCGGACGATATCGCGATGGCGCCAGGCGTTATCCACCCGACCCAGGAGAAAGGCGAAACCGCCGCCGCCATGGGCAAAGCAGAGGCGCAGGGACTCAGGCAGGCGTTCGAAGGCCCCGGAGAGAATCAGCGAGAGGATGCCCAGCTGAGTCTCCGCGGGCATCGCCACCAACCACGGCAGCATCCATTTGCGCATGCGCTCGCCGCCCATCATGTCCCAGGGGTGGACGAGCACCGGAATGTCGTTGCGCCCGCAGTGATCGAGGAAGGCCACAAGATGGTCATGGTCCAGGTCGTGATTGCCCACGTGGTTACCGATCTGTACCCCGACATGACCGATGGCCCGTGCCCGGCTGGCTTCGGCGCAGGCCGCCTCCAGGTCCTGCAGCGGCACCTGGGCCAGGACCTTGAGCCGCGACTCGTGGCCAGTGGTCATCTGCATGGCCCGGTCGTTCATGCGTTGTGTCCAGGGCAAGGCTCGTTCGATCGGCGCATCGTAGCCGAACATCACCGGCGTGGCGCACATGATCTGGATGTCCAGGCCCTGTTCATCCAGGTGCTTGATACGCCGGGCCGGGTCCCAGAGCACGTCGTGTACCGGGCGAAAGGGCTTGTCGCCGACCATGATCTGGCCCTTGGCGCCGTCCTTGTGCAGCCAGGGAGCGCGCACCGGGTCCAGGCGTGCGGCCTCTTCTTGGGTAATGGCAGGGAAGAAGTGCGAATGCATGTCGATTTTCATGGGCAGGTCGCCGTCTTGAGGATTCGGTGCCAGGTCTGCCAGTCGCGACCCGGATGGATTTCGCCACAGCCGGTACAGCGACGCTGCTGGTCGCTGCTGGCGTAGAAGGTTTCGTAGAGGGGCGGCAGGTCGTCGACGATGCTTCGCAACTGCAGCTCGTGGCGCTGGATCAATGTGCCGCAGTGAGCGCAGGACCATTGCAGGGCATCGAGCATTCCCGGTGGCCGTTGGCGCTCCACCACCAGGCACAGGCTGCCGGGCTCCGGGCGCTGGGGAGAGTGGATGACGTGGGGTGCCATCAGGTAGAGGTCGCCTTCGCGCAGATCGATGCGCTCGTAGCGGCCGCGATCCCAGATGTTCAGGTAGGCGTTGCCCTTGAACTGGTAGAAGAACTCTTCCATGGGGTCGTCGTGGAAATCGGTACGCTGGTTCGGACCGCCCACCACCGTGACCATGAAATCGGCGTCTTGCCAGATCTGGCGATTGCCTACCGGTGGCTGTAGCAAGTGTGCGTGTTCATCGAGCCAGCGGTTGAAGTTGAGCGGGGCGCTGTAGTGATGTTTGTCCATTGTTATTGTTCTCGGCGATTGAGCGGGGCATAGGCCACCGCCTTGATTTCGATGCGCAGGTGCGGATGCGGCAATTGGTGCACGGCCACGGTGGTGCGGGTCGGGCCCTGCTCGTCGAAGTACTGCGCATAGACCTGGTTGTAGGGACCGAAGTCGTTCATGTCCACCAGGAATGCGCTGATTTCCACCAGGTCCTGCAGGCCGGCGTTCTCGCTGGCGAGAATGTCGCGGATGTTCTCGATCACGGCCCGGGTCTGGGCACGAATGTCCAGTGCGGTGGTACCCAGGGCATCCACCTCGACGCCTTCGAAGCTGTTGTCCGGACGTCGCGAACTGGTGCCGGAAACGAACAACAGGTCGCCGGCGCGCTTGATGTGGGGAAAACGTCCCCGGGGCTGGGCCTTGCCGGGTACCAGGGTGGCGCGCTTGCTGGTCATGGGCGCTCTCCCCGGGAATGGCCGCTGCAACTGAAGGCGCATTCGCCATAACCGGCGATCTCCACCTGGATATGGGCTCCAGGGGACAAGGCCACGGCGGCAGTGGCGGCACCCGCCATGATCAGGCTACCGGCGGGCAGGCTGATACCCGCCTGGGCCAGCAGGAGCGAGGCTTGCACCACGCTACGCAACGGGTGTCCGAGAATCGCCGCGGTGGAGCCGGCTTCCACCAGCGCGCCGTCCAGGCGCATCAGCACCCCGGCATTGGCCAGGGTCGAGAAATCCCGGGACCAGGGGCCCACCACCAGCCCGGCCGATGAGCAGTTGTCCGCGACCACATCTTCCAGGCTGAACCTGAACGCTTCGTACCTGGAGTCGATGATCTCGATGGCCGGGGCCACGGCCTCCAGGTAGTCCACGGCTTCGAGCTGGGTCAGGGGCCGGTCGATGACGCGACGGGTCAGGAAGCACAATTCCGGCTCGGCTCGCGGGTGGATATAACGATCGAGGCGCAAGGTGCCGCCATCTTCTTCCAGCATCGCGTCGGTGAGCCAGCCCCAGATCAGGCTGTCGACCCCCATCTGGGCCATCTTGGCCCGGCTGGTGAACCCGAGCTTGAGGCCGATCGTGCGTTCGCCGTCGGCGTAGCGGCGGGCCATGGAGGCGCGCTGGATGTCATAGGCCTGCGCCAGGTCGAACGGCGTGTGCTGGCTGAACTGGGGCAACGGGCAGGCAGTGCGCGCGGCCTGGTCGAGGGCGTGGGCGATGGGTTCCAGATCAAGGCTCATGGGCGGGACTCCCGGGCAGCGAGCAGGTCGAGGGCAACGTCGACGATCATGTCTTCCTGGCCGCCGACCATGCGGCGGCGGCCGAGCTCCACCAGGATGTCGACGGTCTTGAGCTGGTATTTGCGGGCGGCCACTTCGGCATGGCGCAAGAAGCTGGAATAGACCCCGGCGTAGCCCAGGGCCAGGGTTTCGCGATCGACCCGCACCGGACGATCCTGCAGCGGTCGTACCAGGTCATCGGCGGCGTCCATCAGGCGATACAGGTCGGTGCCATGGTTCCAGCCCAGCTTGTCGGCGGCGGCAATGAACACCTCCAGCGGCGCATTGCCCGCCCCGGCCCCCATGCCGGCGAGGCTGGCGTCGATGCGCTGGCAGCCTTCCTCCACGGCCACCAGGGAGTTGGCCACGCCCAGGCCGAGGTTGTGGTGGGCGTGCATGCCGGTGGCGGTGTCCGGCTTGAGCGTGGCCTTGAGGGCGCGAAAGCGCAGGCGGATGTCCTGCATGTTCATGGCGCCGCCGGAGTCCACCACGTAGATGCAGGTGGCGCCGTAGCTTTCCATTTTCCGGGCTTGGAGCGCGAGGTTCTCCGGGCTGGTCATGTGGCTCATCATCAGGAAGCCCACGGTGTCCATGCCCAGTTCCCGGGCGCATTCGATGTGCTGGCGCGAGACATCGGCCTCGGTGCAATGGGTGGCCACCCGCACCACCCGGGCACCGGCGCGATAGGCCGCCTTGAGGTCATGCACGGTGCCGATGCCGGGCAGCAGCAGGGTGGCGATGCGGGCGTGTTGCAGGACGTCGGCGGCGGCTTCGATCCATTCCAGGTCGGTATGGGCGCCGAAGCCGTAGTTGAAGCTGGAGCCCTGCAGGCCATCGCCGTGGGCCACCTCGATGCTGTCGACCCGGGCGGCATCCAGGGCCCGGGCGATGGCCTGGACCTGATCCAGGCTGTACTGGTGGCGGATCGCGTGCATGCCGTCACGCAGGGTCACATCCGAGATGTAGAGCTTGTTGCCGGGGGTTGAGGTCATGGCGAAGCTCCTTCAGCGATTGAGCATGGACTGGGCCATGCGCTCGGCGGTGGCCAGCGCGGCGCAGGTCATGATGTCGAGGTTGCCGGCGTAGGCGGGCAAGTAGTGGGCGGCACCCTCGACCTCCAGGAACACCGAGGTCTTGAGTCCGCTGAAGTGCCCAAGGCCAGGGATCAGCAGCGGCGCGGAGGGTGGGACCGGGTCGAATTGCACCTGCTGCTTGAGGCGGTAGCCGGGCACATAGGCCTGCACCGCTTCGGCCATGGCGGCGATGGAGGCGGCGACCTCCTGCTGATCGGCGGCGGCCGATAGCACCAGCACCGTGTCGCGCATGATCAGGGGTGGTTCGGCCGGGTTCATGACGATGATGGCCTTGCCCCTGGCGGCACCACCGATGGTTTCGATGGCGTGGCGGGTGGTTTCGGTGAACTCGTCGATATTGGCCCGGGTGCCGGGGCCGGCGGACTTGCTGGCGATCGAGGCGACGATCTCGGCGTAGTGCACGGGGGCGACCCGGGAGATCGCCGCCACCATGGGAATGGTGGCCTGGCCGCCGCAGGTCACCATGTTCAGGTTGAGGCTGTCCAGGTGCTGCTCCAGGTTGACCACCGGGATGCAATAGGGGCCGATCGCCGCCGGGGTCAGGTCGATCAGGCGGATGCTGGGTTTGGCCTGGCGCAGTACGGCCTCGTGGTGCTGGTGGGCGGCGGCCGAGGTGGCGTCGAAGACGATGTCGATGGCGCTGAACTCGGGCATGCGCAGCAGCCCTTCGACCCCTTCGTGGGTAGTGGCTACGCCCAGGCGCCGGGCCCGCTCCAGGCCATCGGAGGCGGGGTCGATGCCGACCATGGCGGTCAGTTGCAGGTGCCGGGCCTGGCGCAGGATCTTGAGCATCAGGTCGGTGCCGATATTGCCCGAGCCGATGATCGCGGCCTTGAGGGTTGTGGTCATGATGGGCTCCGGTCTATTGGGCACTGGCGAAGGCGGCGCTGACGCTGCCCAGGCCCTGGATATGGGCGGTGAAGCGCTGCCCTGGCTTGACCGCCACCATGGGGCCGAGGGCGCCGGTAAGCAGGATGTCGCCAGCGCGCAGCGGCGTGCCCAGGCGGACCAGCGTGTCGGCCAGCCACAGGGCGGCATTCAAGGGGTTGTCCAGGCATGCGGCGCCGACGCCCACCGAGACGGGTTCGCCGCCTTGGGTCATGCTCATGCCGCAACGCACCAGGTCGAGGCGGTCCAGGGACACTGGGCAACTGCCGAGGACGAACAGCCCACTGGAGGCGTTGTCGGCGATGGTGTCGCTCAACTGGATATCCCACTGGGCAATGCGACTGCCGACGATCTCGATGGCCGGCAGGGCGAAGGCGGTGGCGCGGATCAGGTCGGCCAGGGTATGGCGCTCATGGGGCAGGTCGCGCTCCAGGACCAGGGCGACTTCGGCCTCGACCTTGGGTTGGCAGGTATCGCTCCAGGCGATGGCTTGGCCGTCGCCGCGCGCCATGTCGGCGAACAGCTGGCCAAAGTCCGGCTGGTCCACCCCCAGTTGTTTTTGCACGGCGCGGGAGGTCAGGCCGATCTTGTGGCCCACCGGGCGACGCCCGGCGTCGATGGCCGCGCTGTTGTTGTAGCGCTGTACCTGGTAGGCCAGGTCGATGTGGGCGGACGGTGGCTGTTGCGCGGCGGCCCGGGCGATCAGCTCGCGTACCGGCGCGCAGGGTTGGCCGTCGAGTTGGGCCTGGCGCAAGCGGTGCGCCGCTTCGATCAGGTCTGCATGCATGTTGAGGCCCTCAGGGGTTGACGCAGATGGTGGTGATCTCGGAGTAGAAATCCAGGGAGTGGCGGCCGCCTTCGCGGCCCAGGCCCGAAAGCCGGGTACCGCCGAAGGGGGTGCGCAGGTCGCGCAGGAACCAGGTGTTGACCCAGACCATGCCGACGCGAAAACGCCGTGACAGCTGGTGGGCGCGCTTCAGGTCGCGGGTCCAGAGGGCCGTGGCCAGGCCGTAGGCCGAATCGTTGACCCGGCGCAGCACTTCTTCCTCGCTGTCGAACGGAGCGATGTGGCAGACCGGGCCGAATATTTCCTCGCGCAGGCAACGAGCGTGATCCGGCAGGTCGGTCCAGAGGGTGGGCTGGACGTAGGCGCCCTGGTCCCGGGCATCGCCAAAGTGGGGGACAGCGCCGCCGCTGACCAGGGTCGCGCCTTCCTCCAGGGCCAGCTGGAAGTAGCCCAGGACCTTGTCCCGATGCTTGTGGGATATCAGCGAACCCATGTTCACCCCGTCTTCGTCGGGGTAGCCGATCTTCAATTGCTCGGCCCCAGCCTTGAGGGCGGCGACGAAGCGCTCATAGATCGGCCGCTCGACGTAGACCCGCTCCGAGCACAGGCACACCTGGCCGGAGTTGGTGAAGCTGGAGCGCAACACCCCGGCGACCGCGGCGTCGAAATCGCAGTCGGCGAACACCACCGCGGCGTTCTTGCCTCCCAGTTCGAAGGACACCTCGCGCACGCCCTCGGCGGCGGCTTTCATGATGGTGGCACCGGTGCGCGATTCGCCGGTGAAGGTGATCGCATCGACATCCGGGTGGGTGGTGAGGAATTCTCCGGCCGACTTCGGGCCGAAGCCGTGTACCAGGTTGAAGGCCCCGGCCGGTACTCCGGCCTCCCGCATCACCTCGGCCAGCAAGGTGGCCGTGGATGGGGTTTCTTCCGAAGGCTTGATCACCACCGAGTTGCCGCAGGCCAGGGCCGGGGCGACTTTCCAGGTCAGCAGCAACAACGGCAGGTTCCAGGGCGAAATGATCGCTACCACGCCATGGGGCTTGCGCACGCTGTAGCTGAAGACGTCGTTGCCCTCGGCGCTGCGCATTTCGAAGAGCTCGCTACCGGACTGGCGCAGCAGTTCGGCGAAGGTGCGAAAGTTCTGTACTGCCCGGGCCACGTCCAGGGTCCGGGCCTGTTGCACCGGGCGCCCGGTGTCGGCGACTTCGGCGGCGACGAACGCCTCGAAGCGGCGCTGGATACCGTTGGCGATGTCCAGCAACAGATCGGCGCGCTGGCTGGCGCTGTAGTGGGCCCAGGGGCCCGATTGCGCGGCCTTGGCCGCGGCTACCGCGCGTTCGACCAGGGGCCGGTCGGCCTCGCAGACCTGCCCCAGCAAGCGACCGTCTACAGGGGAGATATTGGCAAAGGTCTTGGGGCTGGCGACAAACTCGCCGTCGATGAAATGACGCAGCAGGGGAGTGGACACTTGAGCCTCCGAAACGTGGGTTTCGGAGCGAGTGTAGGAAGACCTGGTATTAGTGAATAATCAATATTGAATGACTGGGTATTAGTGTTTGGAATACCGGGTCACGCCGGGTGCTCTTCGGTGAGGGATTCGTTTCGGGCCTGGTCCAGGCATTGGCGAAACAAGCGGGCGGCGGGCCCCAGCTTGCGCTGGGCGGAGCTGAAGCAGCCGATGTCGCCGAATTGCAGCGCGGTTCCCAGGTCGAAGGCCTTGAGCATGCCGGCCTGGATGAACTGCCGGGAAGCTTCGAAGGGCATCAGTGCCACGGTGCGCTGGTCCTGCATCAGGGTGATGTTGGTCAGGATCGACAGCGACTCGGCGACGTTGTCCGGGGTCGGCAGTCCGTTATCGGCAAACAATCGATCGCAGGTGCGGCGTAGCAGTGAGTCGCGAGTCGGCAGCACCCAGGGGTAAGCGTGCAATTGCTGGAGGCTGACCGGCGCCTGGCGATGCATCGGGTGCCGGGCACCGGCGACGATGCTCAGGTCCTCGCGGTACAGCACTTCGACTTCCAGGGCTTCGCTGCGCCATTGCCAGTCATCTGGGATCCGGCCTACCACCAGGTCGACGTCGCCCACCGCGAGCGCCGGGAACAACTGATCCATTTGCCCCACCCGCAGCGATACCAGCACGCCTGGGGCTTGTCGCTTGAGCAATTGAATGGCCCGGGGCAACAACGAGGTGGAGGCCGAGATCAGCGTCCCCACCATCACGTGCCCCGAGGTGCCTTCCTGGAAGGCGTTGACCTCATCGGTCAGGGCCCGCAACTCCGCCAGGAGCGACTTGGCACGCTGCACCACCACCTGCCCCAGGCCGGTGGCGCTCACCCCCCGGTTGCTCCGGATCAGCAGCGGCGCCTCGAAGTAGGATTCCAGCTCATGGATGATCTTGGTCACCGCCGGTTGGGTCAGGTTCAGGGCCTGGGAGGCGCGGACCAGCGAGCCGCTTTGCAACACCTGTTCGAAGACCACCAGCTGGTGGAACTTGAGCTTGCGGGCGATGGACTGGGTGCTGAACTTCATGGCGGGCTCCGTCAGCTCCATACCCGGCCTGGAGGAGGTGGCCTGGGGCGGCGCTTTTGTGGGGTGGCAATCAGGCCCGGGCAGGGCGCTGCAAGCCTAACCAAAGCCCGGGACTTTTGCATACCGACCGGCGTGACCCAGGTCGCCTACCTGTGCCATAACGCCGCAGCGTCCGGACGAGCGGCCAGCAGTGCCTGGCGCAGTTCGCTGTGGCGCGGTCGCGAAGGGCACTGGCAGATGCCGTTCCACCAGGGGACGCCGCGACCGGGGGCCCGAGGGCTCTGCTAGAATCCCCGTCCCAGACTTGACGAGGTGCCCCATGAGCGAGCCGATTCGCCTGACCCAGTACAGCCACGGAGCCGGTTGTGGTTGCAAGATTTCGCCCCAGGTGCTGGAGGTCATCCTGGCCGGCAGCGGGGCCCAGAACCTCGATCCCAAGCTGTGGGTCGGCAACGCCTCGCGCGATGATGCGGCGGTCTACGCCATCGACGGCGAACGCGGGGTGGTCTCCACCACCGATTTCTTCATGCCCATCGTCGATGATCCCTTCGATTTCGGCCGCATTGCCGCCACCAACGCCATCAGCGACATCTACGCCATGGGCGGCGATCCCTTGATGGCCATCGCCATTCTCGGCTGGCCGGTGAACGTGCTGGCCCCGGAAGTCGCCCGTGAAGTGATCCGCGGCGGGCGCTCGGTGTGCGACGCCGCGGGCATTCCCCTGGCCGGCGGCCACTCGATCGATGCCCCCGAGCCGATCTTCGGCCTGGCGGTGACGGGCCTGGTGGAAAAACGCTTCATGAAGCGCAACGACACCGCCACCGCCGGCTGCCTGCTGTACCTGACCAAGCCCCTGGGGATCGGCGTGCTCACCACGGCCGAGAAGAAGGGCAAGCTGCGCGATGCCGACGTTGGCCTGGCCCGGGACTGGATGTGCACCCTGAACAAGCCCGGCAGCCATTTCGGCAAGCTCGAGGCGGTTACCGCAATGACCGACGTCACCGGCTTCGGCCTGCTCGGGCACCTGGTGGAGATGGCCGACGGTAGCGGCTTGACCGCGCGTATCCATTACGACCGCGTACCGCGTCTGCCTGGCGTCGAGTACTACCTGGACCAGGGCTGCGTGCCGGGCGGCACCTTGCGCAACTACAGCAGCTATGCCGACAAGGTCGGGCGGGTGCAGGAGCTGCACAAGCGGGTGCTGTGCGACCCGCAGACCAGCGGCGGCCTGCTGGTGGCGGTGACGCCTGAGGGCAATGGCGAATTCCTCGCCCTGGCGGCGGAACTGGGCCTGGAGCTGGCGCCTATCGGCGAGCTGCTGGAGCGACAGAGTCACGCGGTCGAGGTGTGCTGATGTCCCTGGACTACACCGATTACCGCGAGATCTTCCTCAACGACCGGCCGCTGATGGACACCCGTGCGCCGATCGAATTCACCAAGGGCGCCTTTCCCGGCGTGCTCAACCTGCCGCTGATGACCGACCAGGAGCGCCAGCGGGTCGGCACCTGCTACAAGCAGCAGGGCCAGCAGGCGGCGATCGTCCTCGGGCACCAGTTGGTATCCGGGGCGATCAAGGCCGAGCGCATCCAGGCCTGGGCCGATTTCGCCCGGGCCCATCCCGATGGCTTGCTCTACTGTTTCCGTGGTGGCTTGCGTTCGCAGATCGTCCAGCAGTGGCTGCGCGACGAGGCCGGCATCGACTATCCGCGGGTGGGTGGTGGCTACAAGGCCATGCGGACCTTTCTCCTGGACACCGTGGAGCAGGCCATGCAGCAGTGCGACTTCGTGCTGCTGGGCGGCATGACCGGCACCGGCAAGACCCAGGTGCTGGGGCAACTGGACAACGCCCTCGATCTCGAGGGCCATGCCAACCACCGCGGCTCCAGCTTCGGCCGGCGCGCCACCGGGCAGCCGAGCAACATCGACTTCGAGAACCGCCTGGCGGTGGACCTGCTGAAGAAGCGTGAGCGTGGTGTGCGGGGTTTCGTCGTCGAGGACGAGAACCGCATGATCGGTAGCTGTGCGTTGCCGCTGCCGCTGCACCAGGGCATGCAACGAGCGCCGATGATCTGGCTGGAGGACCGCCTGGACAACCGGGTGCAGCGTATCCTCCAGGACTATGTGGTGGACCTGTGCGCCGAGTTCGTTGCCGTGCATGGCGAGCCGGGTTTCGCTCTGTTCGCCCAGCGCCTGCTGGAAAGCCTGAACAAGATCCACAAGCGCCTGGGCGGCGAGCGCCACCAGCGGTTGCTGGCGCTGATGCAGGAGGCCCTGGCCGAACAGGAGCGCAGTGGCGTGGTGGAGTTGCACCGGGGCTGGATCCAGGGCCTGCTCAGCGAGTACTACGACCCGATGTACGCCTTCCAGCGCGAGAGCAAGGGCGCTCGGATCGAGTTCGTGGGCGACCACGCCGCCGTGCTCGATTACCTGCGCCAGCGCCAACCTCTGTAGCCGCTGTCGCGCCCGCGAGGCTGCGCATGAGGACGCAGTCCTCGCCAAACCTGCCGATGCATTCCACCTGGATAAACGCAGTGCCTGCTTCTGCGGGTGCTGCGCGCCCGGTCGCAGCCGCGCTGGCGCTTGGCTGCGGTCAGGGGAAGGGTTACAGCAGGGCGGCGCCCACCAGGCCGCAGACGATGCCGACCAGCATGGTCAACACGGCGACGGTGACCAGCACCCGGGCGTCGAAATCCTTGCGCAGCATCAGCAGCGACGGCAGGCTGATGCTCGGCAGGGTCATCAGCAGGGCCACGGCGGGGCCGGTGCCCAGGCCCAGGGTCATCATGGTCTGGACGATGGGGATTTCCGCGGCCGTGGGAATCACGAACAGGGTGCCGGCGATCGCCAGGGGCACCAGCCACCACAGGCTATCGCCCATGGCCCCGTCGATATGCGGGAACAGCCAGACCCGCGCCGCGCCCAGCAGCAGGACCGCGAGGATATAGATCGGGATGGTGCTCCAGAACAGTTGCCACAGGGTCTTGCCCCAGCGCACGGGGAATGGCTGCTCGTTCGGCGTACCGGCCTCCACCACGGCTTCCACCGCCGCTTCGGGCAGTTGCTCGGGGCGCGCCACGCGCTGGGCGATCAGCGATACCCCCAATACCAGGACGATGCCCGCCACCAGGCGCAGGGCCGTGAAACCCCAGCCGAGGACGAAGCCCATGAACACCAGGGTCGCCGGGTTGAGCACCGGGTTGGCGATCCAGAACGCCAGGGCCGCACCCACCGATACGTTCTGCCGACGCAGGCCGGCGGCCACCGGGGCGGCGCAGCAAGAGCACATCATGCCGGGCAGGGCGAACAGGCCGCCGCGCAGGGTCGAGCCGAAGCCGGCGCGGCCGAACAACCGCAGCAGCCAGTCCCTGGGGATCAGCACCGGCAGAGGCATTCCCAGCACCGCCGCCAGCACGGCCGCTTTCCAGATCGCCAGGAAGTACACCTGGGCATAGGCCAGGGCAGCGCTCCAGGGCGAGCTTTGCTGATCGTTGAGGATCGAGGCGCCGATGCTGTGGCTGTCGGCGGCGACGAAGGCCTTGAGGTAGTAG
>NZ_JBJJLO010000082.1:0-30609 GCF_046230915.1 Pseudomonas sp. KCJK8993 | reverse complement strand
TGCCGGCGTCGCGAGCCTTGCTGTCGACGCCGTTGCGGCGCCAACCTGTGTTGAGTTCTAACCAATAGGTCACAGCAAGTGAATGATCGTTTTGTCATAAGAACGTAACCATAATGCTGTCCAGGCCATAAGCCAGAGCGGTTTTTGCACGGTCTCCCGGGAGCAAAGCCTGCTGTGATCAGGCCTCTACTAGATGATGAGGTTAATGCTTTAGTGAGAATGTCGAACGGTTGTACTCAACTACTATTCGACGAAGGGTAGACTTATGTCATTTTGTTGCCCTGACTTTTCATCTGCCCCGGTCTCTAAGCTCTTTTGTCCTGCAAGAAAGCCTGCTCGCCGGGGTGGGACGGCACGTTGCGTGCCACACGAGCGCTCTTGAAGAAAAGCGCTTGATTAAAAACCGAGCGGGCGATGCGTTGTCCGTTCACTTATTTGCCTAAGGCCCTGGTATCTCCATGTCGGATCGCTACGAACTCTTCCTCACCTGTCCCAAAGGCCTAGAAGGCCTGCTGATCGAGGAAGCCACCGGGCTTGGCCTTGAACAAGCGCGCGAACACACCTCCGCCGTGCGCGGCATGGGCGACATGGAGACGGCCTATCGCCTGTGCCTGTGGTCGCGCCTGGCCAACCGGGTCCTGCTGGTCCTCAAGCGCTTCCCGATGAAGAACGCCGACGACCTGTACCAGGGCGTGCTGGATGTCGATTGGCAGGACCACATGCTGGCCGACGGTACCCTGGCGGTGGAGTTCAGCGGGCATGGCTCGGGCATCGACAACACCCACTTCGGCGCCTTGAAGGTCAAGGACGCCATCGTCGACAAGCTGCGGACCCCAACCGGCGAGCGTCCCTCGGTGGACAAGCTCAACCCGGACCTGCGCATCCACCTGCGCCTGGATCGTGGCGAAGCCATTCTCTCCCTCGACCTGTCCGGTCACAGCCTGCACCAGCGTGGCTATCGCTTGCAGCAGGGCGCCGCGCCACTCAAGGAAAACCTCGCCGCGGCGGTGCTGATCCGCGCCGGCTGGCCGCGTATCGCCGCTGAAGGCGGGGCCCTGGCCGACCCGATGTGCGGTGTCGGGACCTTCCTGGTGGAGGCCGCGATGATCGCCGCCGACATCGCCCCCAACCTCAAGCGCGAGCGCTGGGGCTTCACCGCCTGGCAGGGGCATGTGCCGGCGCTGTGGCGCAAGCTGCACGACGAGGCCCAGGCCCGTGCCCAGGCCGGATTGGCCCGGCCGCCGTTGTGGATCCGTGGCTACGAAGCCGATCCGCGCCTGATCCAGCCGGGTCGCAACAACGTCGAGCGTGCTGGCTTGAGCGACTGGATCAAGATCTACCAGGGCGAGGTGGCGACCTTCGAGCCGCGCCCGGACCAGAACCAGAAGGGCCTGGTGATCAGCAACCCACCCTACGGCGAGCGCCTGGGGGACGAAGCAAGCCTGCTGTACCTCTACCAGAACCTGGGCGAGCGCCTGCGCCAGGCCTGCCTGAACTGGGAGGCGGCGGTCTTCACCGGCGCCCCGGAGCTGGGCAAGCGCATGGGCATCCGCAGCCATAAGCAGTACTCGTTTTGGAACGGTGCCCTGCCTTGCAAGTTGCTGTTGATCAAGGTGCAGCCGGACCAGTTCGTCACTGGCGAGCGCCGGACACCCGAGCAACGCCAGTTGGAGCGCGAACAGGCCCAGGCCACGCCCGAGCCGGTCGAGCGCCAGTACAACAAGAACGGCAACCCGATCAAGCAGGCTCCAGCCCCGGCCCCGGTGGTGGAGCAGGCGCGCTTGAGCGAAGGCGGGCAGATGTTCGCCAACCGCCTGCAGAAGAATCTCAAGCAGCTGGGCAAGTGGGCCAAGCGCGAGGGTGTGGAGTGCTACCGGGTCTACGATGCCGACATGCCCGAATACTCCCTGGCCATCGACCTGTACCAGGATTGGGTGCATGTGCAGGAATACGCGGCGCCCAAGTCGGTGGATCCGGAGAAAGCCCAGGCCCGGCTGTTCGATGCCCTGGCGGCGATCCCCGTGGCACTCGACGTCGACAAGAGCCGTGTGCTGATCAAGCGCCGTGAGCGCCAGAGCGGCACCCGCCAGTACGAGCGCCAGGGGGCCCAGGGGCAGTTCACCGAGGTCCGCGAAGGCGGGGTCAAGCTGCTGGTGAACCTCACCGACTACCTGGATACCGGGCTGTTCCTGGACCACCGGCCGATGCGCATGCGCATCCAGAAGGAAGCGGCGGGCAAGCGTTTCCTCAACCTGTTCTGCTACACCGCTACCGCCAGCGTGCATGCGGCCAAGGGCGGGGCGCGCAGCACCACCAGCGTCGACCTGTCGAAAACCTACCTGGACTGGGCGCGGCGCAACTTCTCGCTCAATGGCTTTTCCGACAAGAACCGCCTGGAGCAGGGCGACGTGATGGCCTGGCTGGAAACCTGCCGCGACGAGTTCGACCTGATCTTCATCGACCCGCCGACCTTCTCCAACTCCAAGCGCATGGAAGGGGTGTTCGACGTCCAACGTGACCATGTGCAGTTGCTCGACCTGGCCCTGGCGCGCCTGGCCCCGGGCGGCGTGCTGTATTTCTCCAACAACTTCCGCAAGTTCCAGCTGGATGAGAATCTCGTTGCGCGCTACCAGGTCGAGGAGATCACCGCGAGCACCATCGATCCGGACTTCGCCCGTAACGGCAAGATTCACCGCGCCTGGAAAATCAGCGTTCGCTGAAGGCCGCACAAGCCCACCGAGGCCTGAATTTCCAGGCTTCGGAATGGCTTGATACTGGTCAAATTAATGGCTAATGGCTATAACTCACAGCAAGTCCGAATGACACCCAAACTCGCTGGCGTGATGAGTTCTACTTATGCCGTTGCATGTGGTACGCCCGAAAATCCTGGGTTTCATCAGTGAAGAAGTTTCCGCCTGGCTGGTGGCCCTGTTGGTGCTGCTGGCCGGTGGCATTCTGACCGGCCTGCTGGCCTGGTCCACCTACAACCTCAACAAGCAGCAGTTGCGCCAGCGCTTCCAGTTGCTGGCCAGCGAGCGCTACAGCCGCATCGAGGAACGCTTCCAGGACCAGGAGCAACGCCTGGATGGCCTGCGGCGTTTCTTCGTCAATTCCGACCTGGTGAGTCGCCAGGATTTCGATGGCTATGCCAAACCCCTGTTGCGCCGTACCCAGGCCTATGCCTGGGCGCCGCTGATCAGTCGTGCCCAGCGTCCGGCCTTCGAGCAGGAGGTGCGAGACCAGGGCGTGGCAGGTTTCTCCATCCTGCAACTCAATGGCGCCGGGCAAATGGAACCGGCCGGCGAGCGCGAGGACTATGCCCCGGTGTTGTACAGCCAGACCCAGAGCCCGATGGGCTCGCCCCTGGGCTACGATCTGCTGGCCCAGCCCCTGCGCCGGGCCACCCTGGAGCGGGCGCGGGAGCTGGACGGCATGGCGGTGTCGGCGCCGGTGCACCTGGTGGCGGTCGACCCGGCCTATGCCCGCGGCGTGGTGATGGCGGCCCCGGTCCGGCGCGCTGTGCACGGTGGTCAGCAGCAATCGCGGCCTGACGGCTACGTACTGGCGGTGATCAGTCTGCGGCAGTTGGTGGCCGAAGGGTTGTCGGTCCCGGCCAGCGACAATCTCTCGGTGCGCATCCTCGACCTGTCCAGCGAAGGCCGGCACGAGGTGCTCTACGAATCGAACAACCCGCCGATCAATGGCTACCTGCATGCCAGCCGCTTGCTGCGCCTGGCGGACCGCGATTACCAGGTGGAGATCCGTCCGGGGGCGGCCTTCTTGCATGCGAACCATTTTTCCCTGGCCAGCCTGGTGATTCTCGGCGGTCTCTTGAGCCTGTTGCTCAGTGCCTTGCTCTATGTGCTGGTGAGCCAGCGCCGGCGGGCCCTGACCCTGGTGGAGCAGCGCACCGCCGAGCTGCGCAGTCGCGAACACGAACTGCGCGGGACCCACAGCCAGCTGCGCAGCGTGCTCAACGCCGCGACCCAGGTGGCGATCATCGCCACCGACCTGCGCGGGATCATCACCACCTTCAACGCCGGGGCCGAGCAGATGCTCGGCTACAGCAGCAGCGAAGTGGTGGGGGTGTTGACCCTGGAGAGCCTGCACTTGCCCAAGGAGCTGGAGAGCTGGGCCCAGAGCCTCAGCCAGCGCTATGGCAAGCCGATCCCGATGTCCCAGGCGATGCTGGTGGAAGAGGGCACGACGCGTGGCCAGGAAGCCCGGGAGTGGACCCTGGTGCGTCGCGATGGCAGCCACCTGCCGGTGAACATGCTGGCGACCCCGGTGCTCGACGACCAGGGCTTGTGGATCGGCCACCTGGCGATCTGCATCGACATCACCGAGCGCAAGCGCGTGCACGAGGCCCTGGCCGCCCGTGACCGTTTGCTCAAGCGGCTCAGTGCCCATGTTCCTGGCGGCATCTACCAGTTCAAGATCGACGCCGACGGGCACATGAGCTTCAGCTATGCCAGTGATGGGCTGCGGGAGATCTACGAGATCGATCCGCAGCAACTGCAAGAGGATGCCGCGCCGGTGTTCGAACGCATTCATCCCGAGGACCTGGAGCGGATACGCCAGTCAATCCAGGTGTCGGCGCGGCACCTGAGCCCTTGGCGCGAAGAGTACCGGGTCTGCCTGCCGGAGCGTGGCCTGCGCTGGGTGCGCGGCGCGGCCAGCCCGGAAAGCCAGCCCGGTGGCGGGGTGCTATGGCACGGCTATATCTCGGATATTTCCGATCTCAAGCGGGTCGAGGAAGAGTTGCGTGCGCTGTCGGTCACCGACGCCCTGACCGGTATCTACAACCGACGTTATTTCCAGGAGCAGTTGCAGAATGAGATGCAGCGCCTGGAGCGCAGCGGCGGGGAGATGGCGGTGATCATGCTGGACATCGACCACTTCAAGCGGATCAACGACCGCTATGGCCATGCCGTGGGCGACCAGGTGTTGCGCGGGGTGTGCCAGCGCATCAGCCGGCGCTTGCGCCGCACCGATGTGTTCTGCCGCCTGGGGGGCGAGGAATTCATGCTCCTGTGCCCGGACACCAATGGCCGGCAGGCGCAGGTTTTGGCCCAGGAGCTGTGGCAGGGCTTGCGCGGTGCGCCGATCGAACCGGTGGGCAGGGTCACCGCCAGCTTCGGCATTGCCAGCTGGCGCGTGGGCGAGGGCGCGGATGGCTTGCTGCTGCGGGCCGACTCTGGCGTCTATGCCGCCAAGCAGGCCGGGCGCGACCGGGTGCAGCCCGAGCAGGTGTGAACGGCAGCGGCGGCGCAGAGGCCACCGCTGCAACAGGGCCTAGCGTGTTGCCGCGCTACCGGCCAGTTTGGGCTGGCGATAGAGGTCCAGCAGGACCTGGTCCAGCACCGAGGATGCGCCGAAGGGTTGCGGATCGTTGAGGATCGCCACCACGGCCCAGGTGTTGCCGTTGTCGTCGCGGCTGTAGCCGGCGATGGCCCGAACCGTATTCAAGGTGCCGGTCTTGATGTGCGCCTCGCCGCTCATGGCCGTGCGCTTCAGGCGCTTGCGCATGGTCCCGTCCATTCCGGCGATAGGCATCGAGCTGATGAACTCGGCAGCGTAGGGGCTTTTCCAGGCCGCCTGCAGCAGGCCGGCCATCTCCCGAGCGCTGACCCGCTCGGCCCGGGACAGGCCGGAGCCGTTCTCCATCACCAGGTGTGGCGAGGTGATGCCTTTTCTCGCCAGCCACTGGCGCACCACCCGCTGCGCGGCCTTGGCGTCGTCGCCGTCGGCTTCGTTGCGATACTTGGCCCCCAGGCTCAGGAACAGCTGCTGGGCCATGGTGTTGTTACTGTACTTGTTGATGTCGCGGATGATCTCCGCCAGGTCCGGGGAGAAGGCCCGGGCCAGGACCTTGGCGTCCTTGGGCACCACGGCCAGGCGATCCTTGCCCTGGATGCTGCCGCCCAGTTCGTTCCAGATCGCCCGTACCGCACCGGCGGTGTAGGTGGCATGGTCCAGCAGCGACAGGTAGGTCTGCGAGCTGCAGCCATCGCCCAGCTGGCCGCCGACGGTGACGATCACGCTGCCATCGGCCTGGGGCACCGGGTTGTAGCGCACATCGCCCGTGCATTGCTTGCCGCTGAGGGCCTTGACCTGGTTGTCGATGCGGATCTTGGCGATTGGCGGCTCCACCGATACCAGCACCCGGCCGGAGTCGTTGCGGGCGACGAAGCGCAGGGCCTTGAGGTTGACCATCAGGGCATCGGGCTTGACCAGGAACGGCTTGTTCTCGTCCTTGCCGTCGTCATCGAATTCCGGCAATTGCGGCTGGACGAAATAGTTGCGATCCAGGACCAGGTCGCCGGTGACCTGCTGCACGCCGTTGGCCCGCAGGTCGCGCATCAGCAGCCAGAGCTTCTCCATGTTCAGCTTGGGATCGCCGCCGCCCTTGAGGTACAGGTTGCCGTTGAGGATGCCACCACTGAGGGTGCCGTCGGTGTAGAACTCGGTCTTCCACTGGTGGGTCGGACCGAGCATTTCCAGGGCCGCGTAGGTGGTCACCAGCTTCATGGTGGAGGCCGGGTTGACCGATACGTCGGCGTTGAAGATGGTCGGGGTGCCTGGGCCATCGAGGGGCAGCATCACCAGGGACAGGGCGTTGTCCGGGACCTTGGCGGCCTTGAGGGCTTGCTGGACCTTGGGAGTCAGGGTGGTGTTGATCGGGGCGGCGTAAGCCTGGAATGCCAGGGGCAAGACGACACTGGCGAGCAGCAGTGGACGCAACGATTTGATCATATGGAATGGAACCCTGCAGTCGAGGGGAAAAAAGGCGAGGGGTACCAACGAAAATCCCTCAGTGGTCATGAAAGTGTCGGCATTATGCCCCAAGGTATAGCGGCTTGTGCCGTGCCACGGCTCGCGGTGGCGGTATTTTTTTTGCCAATGGCCGACCGACGTTCTCATAGAGTCAGGCAATCACCTGGCTAAACTGGTAAAGTGCCGCCCGTTATTACTGATGAGGATTGTTCCATGGCCACTAACCGTTCCCGCCGTCTGCGCAAAAAGCTCTGCGTAGATGAATTCCAGGAGCTGGGTTTTGAGCTGAACCTGGATTTCAAAGAAGATCTGTCCGACGAAGCCATCGACGCTTTCCTCGACGCATTCCTCAAAGAAGCGATGGAAGCTAACGGCCTGGGCTATGTGGGCGGTGACGACTTCGGCCTGGTTTGCCTGAGCAAGCGTGGTTCCGTCAGCGAAGAGCAACGTGCCACCGTTGAAGCCTGGCTCAAGGCGCGCACCGAGTTGACCAACGTTGAAGTCAGCCCGCTGCTGGATGTGTGGTACCCGGACAACGCGATCAACCCGACCGCGTGATGTCATGCACGGACGACCCGGCCGGGTCGTCCGTGCGTTGTTGCCCGAGGGCAACCTTTCCTTTTTTCCCTATCGATCGTTGCTCCGGCCTCGGGCTTGTCCCGGGTTTTGGCGTGGGCGCCATTCGCCGGCTCCAGGCTTCAGGCGTTGCGCCAGTTGAGGATCAACAGGGTCAGCACCCCGGCGACGATGCCCCAGAACGCCGAGCCCACCGAGAACAGCGTCAATCCGGACGCGGTCACCATGAAGGTGATCAGCGCTGCTTCGCGCTCCTTGCTTTCGCTCATGGCGACGGTCAGGCCGTTGATGATCGAGCCGAACAGCGCCAGGGCGGCGATAGACAGCACCAGCTCCTTGGGCAGGGCGGCGAACAGCGCGGCCAGGGTGGCGCCGAAGGTCCCGGCGATGCCGTAGAAGATCCCGCACCAGACCGCCGCGGTGTAGCGCTTGCCATGGTCTTCATGGGCATGGGGCCCGGTGCAGATCGCCGCGCTGATGGCCGCGAGGTTGATGCCGTGGGAGCCGAAGGGCGCCATCAGCAACGAACCCAGGCCGGTGGCGGTGATCAGCGGCGAGGCTGGTACGTTGTAGCCGTCGGCCCGCAGCACGGCGACCCCGGGCATGTTCTGCGAGGTCATGGCGACCACGAACAGCGGGATGCCGATGCTGATGGTGGCCGCCAGGGAGAAGTGCGGGGTGGTCCAGACCGGGGTCGCCACTTCCAGCTTGAAGCCGCTGAAATCCAGCAGTCCCATCATCCCGGAGAGCGCCGTGCCGATCAGCAGGGCTGCCAGCACCGCATAGCGCGGTGACAGGCGCTTGACCACCAGGTAGGTGAAGAACATGCCCAGCACTAGGGCGGTGCGATGCTGGGCGGCGACGAAGATCTCGCTGCCGATCTTGAACAGGATCCCGGCCAGCAGGGCTGCCGCCAGGGATGCCGGGATCTTTTTCACCAGGCGTTCGAAGCTGCCGGTGAGCCCGCAGATGATGACCAGCACCGCGCAGGTGATATAGGCGCCAATGGCTTCGCCGTAGGTCACGCCTCCCAGGCTGGTGATCAGCAGCGCGGCGCCGGGGGTCGACCAGGCGATGGTGACAGGGGTGCGGTAGCGCAGGGACAGGCCGATGCTGCATATCGCCATGCCGATGGACAGGGCCCAGATCCACGAGGAGATCTGGCCGCTGCTCAAGCCAGCGGCTTGTCCGGCCTGGAACATCAGCACCAGGGAGCTGGTGTAGCCGGTCATCATGGCGATGAAGCCGGCGACTATGGCTGAAGGCGAAGTGTCGGCCAAGGGGCGCAGTTGCGCGGGGGTGGCATCGGACATCATGGAGTTCCTTGTTCTTGAAAGACGCGATGGACCGGTCTTCCTCCAGGGCGCGAGCCGCGAAGGAGGGCACTGCGATGCCGAAGGTCCAAGGGCCCAAGCCTAAACGTAAACCGTGCTTGCCGTTGCCATACAGCCGCGCCTGCAAACAGCCGTACAGTCCGGGTGCGCCAACGGGGGGCAAGCACACTTTTTACTGTTGCGTCCCAAGGGTTGTGTACAATGTGCACCTGTTTTAACGCGATACTTGCCAGCGCCCCACCGTGGCGTATTAAAGTCACGCTGACACCGCTGCAGTCCTCCCGACCCGAGTGCCCATGAACGAACAGTTGCAACCCCTGAAGAAACAACCGCGAGCAGGCAAGGCCGGACGCAGCGGAACCCAGGACGATATCGTCTACGCGCATATCTTCGAGGCCATTCTCGAACAGCGCCTGGCGCCCGGTACCAAGTTGAGCGAAGAGGCGCTGGGGGAGATTTTCGGGGTCAGCCGCACCATCATCCGTCGCGCGCTCTCGCGCCTGGCCCACGAAGGCGTGGTGCTGCTGCGTCCCAACCGTGGGGCAGTGGTGGCCAGCCCGAGTGTCGAGGAGGCGCGCCAGGTGTTCCTCGCCCGGCGCCTGGTGGAGCGGGCCATCACCGAGCTGGCGGTGCAGCACGCCACCACCGAGCAGTTGCTGGAGCTGCGGCAGATGGTCAACGAGGAGCGCGACAGCTTCTCCCGTGGCGATCGCGGAGCCGGCATCCGTCTTTCCGGGGAGTTCCACCTGAAGCTGGCGGAGGCGGCGAAAAATGCCCCGCTGATCAGCTTCCAGCGCAGCCTGGTATCCCAGACCTCGCTGATCATCGCCCAATATGAAAGCGGCAACCGTTCCCATTGCTCCTACGACGAGCACACCCAGCTGATCGATGCCATCGAGGCGCGGGATGCCGAGCTGGCGGTGAACCTGATGATGCACCACATGGACCACATCGACAGCAAGCTCAATCTCGACGAGGAAAGTGCCTCGGACGACCTGCACGCGGTGTTCTCGCACCTGCTGCAGACGAAAAAACCGGGCCGCTCCAGCGCCAAGCTGTAGGGCCTCGTCGTGCACGACCGATCCCCCGCTCCATGTTCCATGGGGCGGGGGATTTTCGTTTGGTGCCCCGGGGCGCCGGGCGGCCGAATGATTGTTGTGGGTTTTTATTTTAATTGTATACAGTTCTGCCTTCAGCGCTCTCGGCCAGTCCGCGGCGGCTTTTCATCGTGCCCAAGGAGTCCAAGGCATGAGCGGCAGAACCCTGCGTATCCATTCTTGCGCGATCCATTATTTCGACATGGTCCGCCGTTGCCGCTCGATCCGCGAGGCGGCCCGGTGCTTGAACGTTGCGTCTTCGGCAGTGAACCGGCAGATCCTCAAGATCGAGGACGAGATCGGCGCATCGCTGTTCGAGCGCTTGCCCGGCGGCCTGCGCCTGACCCTGGCCGGCGAGGCGTTCAGCCGGCATGTCAGCCTGGTATTGCAGGACCTGGAGCGAGTGCGCCTGGAATTCGATGCGCTGCGTGGACTGCAGAGCGGGCACGTGGAGATCGCCACGGTGGAGGGCGCCACCGTCGACCTGCTGCCGGCGGTACTCAAGCGCATGCGCGACCTCTATCCCCAGGTGACCATCGGCGTGACGGTACAGGGCTCACAGGCGATCCCCCTGGCGTTGATCAATAACCGCGCCGACCTGGGCCTGGCGTTCGCCTTGCCCAGGGCGCCGGATATTCGTCAACTGAGCGTCGGTCACTTTCGCCTGGGAGCGCTGGTCAGCCCCGGGCATCCCCTGGCCGATCGGGGCAGCGTGAATTTCGCCACCTGTGCCGAGCATGGCTTGATCCTGGCCAAGAGCGAGCTCTCGATCCATCACTTGCTGATGCCCCTGCACAAGCGCCTCGGCCTGCTGGACAAGCCACCCCTGCAGAGCAATTCCATGGAACTGGCGCGACAGATGGTCCGCCACGGCCTGGGCGTGGCCTTCCAGACCCGGATCGGAGTCGAGGCGGACCTGGCCCAGGGCGCGCTGGTGCACATCCCCTTGAGCGACCAGGGCGGCATCTACAGCGACCTGGGGCTCTATGCCCGAAGCGGTCGCGACCTGCCTGGCGCGGTGGAGGCACTGGCGCATCTGCTGGATGAAGAAATCGGTATTCGCCAGCGCGCCGAGTGCGCTGGCCGCCAGCCAGTGCTCAATGTCGATCAGCTAAGGAAATCGTAGGAGCGAGGCTTGCCCGCGATGACTGCAGAGCGCCGCGTTTATCCAGTCAGTAAGCGCTAACGTTGACAACCCTCGCGAGCAATCGAGCGTCGACCGGCTGCTCCTACAGGGAACCATCTCGCTTAACTGACCGGCATCAGGCCAGCGCTGCCGTTTTGGCAGCATGCCGGGCGATATTCTGTGCTTTGGCCCCTGCGGCGCTTGTGTCGATACTGCGCCGGTCGGCAGCCAGCGAAGCTGCCATCAGCCACAGGACATAATAAAAATGAAAAAGGCACTACAAGGCGCGACCCTGCTGATGACCTTGATCGGAGCGGGGCAAGCGACCGCCCTGGAATGGATGAGCAACAGCGTGGGCTTTCGCTATGGCAAGGCATTCACCAATCCCAACAACCCGCACTCCATCAGCAAGCGCATCTACAGCTTCACCCACGCCAGCGGCTACCAGTACGGCAGCAACTACCTGCACCTGGACGTGCTGCTCTCCGACAACGACGACCCGCGCAAGGGCACCGACAAGGGCAGCAGCGAAGTGTATGGCGTCTATCGTCACCAGCTCTTCGCCTCACGGGTGCTGGATACGCCCCTGGGCACAGGCCTGGTCAAGGATTACGCCCTGACCCTGGGTTTCGACGCCAGCCGCAACAACAACCTGGGTTCGGCGAAGAAACGCGCCCTGGTGTTCGGCCCGACCCTGAAGTTCAACACCGTCGGCGTGCTCGACCTGAGCCTGCTGTACTACAAGGAAAACAACCATTCCGGCATCCCCGGGGCCAAGGACCCCGACCACACCTTCGACGATACCTACCTGCTCAACCTGGCCTGGATGCGGCCATTCGAGCTGGGCAGCCATGCCGCCAAGTTCCAGGGCTTCGTCAACTACATCGGGGAGAAGGGCCATGACTACAACGACCGTGACACGGCCCCGGAAACCCTGATGCGCACCTCGTTGATGTTCGCCGTGCTGCCGGGCAAGAACGTCAAGCCCAACCTCTACCTCGGGGTCGGCTACGAGTACTGGCACAACAAGTTCGGCGTGGATGGCGGCCGTGGCACCCGCACCTCGGCGCCCACCCTGAACCTGGAAGTGACCTTCTAGCCCGAGTAATCGCCCCGGTGCCGGGCCTTCCCCAGGGCCCGGCCACCACCGCCGATCAAGATCTCAACGCCGTTTCACTCGTTCTCTTCCGGATCGGGCTTGAGGCCGGCCAGCAGCGCCTCGAAGCTGGGGGCGAGAATCTCCGGTTCGTTACCGTCGTCGTGTCGCCACAGGCGCACCTCGGGGCCCAGGCTCGGGTCGATGATGAGCTGGTCGCCGCTGCCGTCCCCGGCGATGGCGATCACCTTCCTGCCCAGTTCCTCGCAAGGCCACTCGGAGGCCACGGCGATGCTGTAGCTGTCGTCCGGATCGCTTTCCAGGGCCAGGTAGTGGAAGGCCTCGATGGCGAAGGCGGCCTCGTCGTTCTCGAAGTAGTTCAGCGTGGGCGCGCCGCCATTGACCGTGCGCAGGAACTGCAGGTAGTCCGCGGGCAGGGTGACGCCCTGCCTGGCCTGGAAATCGGCGATCTCATCCAGGCTCGGGATGGGCCGCTCGATGACGCAGTTCTGGTAGTAGATGCCCAGTTCAGCTAGCTCTCTCATATGCTTTCTTCCGGTTCGGGGGCGGCCTGCGGCGATGCCCCTTGTTGCTCCATGGGGCCCGGGGCAGAGCAGCAGGGCCCGGGCGAAGGGGCAGATGATACGCAGTACGGGCCCATCCGCGTGAGCGCTTTGCCCATGGTCGGCGCGAGCGTGCGCAGCAGGTTGCGACTCCATGAAAAATCCCCCGGTCGAGCGGTATCGAGCGGGGGATCCTTGGCGCCGGGGGCCGATCAGCGCTGGTGTACTTGCTGGCCGGCGGCGTAGGTCTGCAGCACGGTGCGGTCGTCGCCCAGGGTCATCAGCACGAACAGGGTCTCGGCGATGCTCTTGGCCTGTTGCAGGCGGTACTCCAGCAGCGGCGTGGCCTTGTAGTCCAGGACCAGGAAGTCGGCGTCGGTGCCGGGGTGCAGGGTGCCGATCCGTTCTTCCAGGCGCAGGGCCCGGGCGCCGCCGAGGGTGGCCAGGTACAGGGATTTGAACGGGCTCAGGCGCGCACCCTGCAACTGCATGACCTTGTAGGCCTCATTGAGGGTGTTGAGCAGCGAGAAACTGGTGCCGGCGCCGATATCGGTGCCCAGGCCGACATTGAGCTTGTGCTTCTCGGCCATCGGCAGGTTGAACAGGCCGCTGCCGAGGAAGAAGTTCGAGGTCGGGCAGAAGGCCACCGCCGAGCCGGTCTGCGCCAGGCGCGCGCACTCGTCGTCGCACAGGTGCACGCCATGGGCGAACACCGAGCGCTGGCCCAGCAACTGGTAGTGGTCGTAGACGTCCAGGTAGCCCTTGCGCTCGGGGAACAACTCCTTGACCCACTCGATCTCCTGCAGGTTCTCGCTGATGTGGGTCTGCAGGTAGAGATCGGGATATTCCTTGAGCAACTGGCCGGCCAGGGTCAACTGCTGCGGGGTGCTGGTGGGGGCGAAGCGCGGGGTCACTGCGTAGTGCAGGCGACCCTTGCCATGCCAGCGCTCGATCAATGCCTTGCTGTCCTGGTAGCCGGATTCGGCGGTGTCGACCAGGTAGTCCGGGGCGTTGCGGTCCATCATCACCTTGCCGGCGATCATCCGCAGATCGAGCTTCTGCGCGGCGCTGAAGAAGGCGTCCACCGACTGCGGGTGCACGCTGCCGAACACCAGGGCGGTGGTGGTGCCGTTGCGCAGCAGTTCCTTGATGAACACCTCGGCCACTTCGTCGGCATGGGCCCGGTCGGCGAACTGGCTTTCGCAGGGGAAGGTGTAGGTGTTGAGCCAGTCCAGCAGTTGCTCACCGTAGGCACCGACCATGCCGGTCTGCGGCAGGTGGATATGGGTGTCGATGAAGCCCGGGGTGATCAGCGCGTCCGGGTAATGCTTCACCGGTACCTCGGCGGGCAGGCTCGCGAGCAGTTCGCTGGCATGGCCGAGGGCGCTGATCCGGCCGTTCTCCACCACCAGCAGGCCGTCCTCGAAGTACTCGTAGGAGGCTTCGATTCCGACCTCCGCCGGGTCGGCGATGCTGTGCAGGATGGCGGCACGGTAGGCTTTGCGAGTCTGGGACATGGTCATTCTCAAATGTGTGGCTGTTTCAGTTCGAGGCCCGGCTGCGGCGCGAGGCCGGCAGCAACTTGGCAATGGGTTCGGCGGTGACGCTGGGCTGGCCGAAATGGGCGTTGTAGGTGGCGATGATTTCACCAGCGATGGAGATAGCGATTTCCACGGGCAGCTTGCCCTTGACCTCGTCCAGCCCCATGGGGCAACGCATGCGTTGCAGGGTGGCGGCGTCGAAGCCGCGATCGCGCAGGCGATGCTCGAACTTCACCCGCTTGGTCCTGGAGCCGATCAGGCCGAAATAGGTGAAATCGTTGCGCTTGAGCAGGGCGGCGGTCAACTCCAGGTCCAACTGGTGATTATGGGTCATGACGATGCAATAGCTGCCGGGGGGCAGGTCATCGATCTCGTCCACCGGCTCCTCGCTGACGATCTTGCGCACCCCCTGGGGAATCTGTTCGGGGAACTCCTGCTCGCGCGAGTCGATCCAGCGCACCCGGCAGGGCAGCGCGGCGAGCAAGGGTACCAGGGCGCGGCCGACATGGCCGGCACCGAACACGGCAATGTGCGCCTGCACCTGGCCCATGGGCTCGAACAGCAGCACCGTGGCCCCACCGCAGCACTGGCCGAGGCTGGCGCCGAGGCTGAAGCGCTCCAAATGCGTACCCTGTTGGCCGCTGGCGAGCATCTGCCGGGCGATCTGCATGGCCTTGTATTCCAGGTGGCCGCCGCCGATGGTGTCGAAGGCCCGGCTGGCGCTGACCACCATCTTCGAACCGGCGTTGCGCGGGGTCGAGCCCAGCTCTTCGATGATGGTCACCAGCACGCAGGGTTCACCCTGGTTCTGCAGGTCGGCGAGGGCGCTGATCCAGTCGTACATGTTCACCTCGACATCGCTGTTGTCTGTTCCGGCCTCATCGCGGTCTAGAGCGGAGCCAGTTCGGATTCGCTCTCGACGGCCTTCGCCACTTGCAACTGGCGCATCTGCTCACAGCCCCAGAGCACCCGCTCCGGGGTCGCCGGGGCGTCGATCCGTGGCTGGTGCCGGTAGTCGCCGAGGCTGGCCACGGCGTCCTTGATGGCGCACCAGGCGGCGATGCCGAGCATGAATGGTGGTTCGCCCACCGCCTTGGAGTGGAACACCGTGTCTTCCGGGTTCTTGCGGTTCTCCACCAGCTTGACCCGCAGGTCCGCCGGCATGTCCGCCACTGCCGGGATCTTGTAGCTGGCCGGGCCGTTGGTCATCAGCTTGCCCTTGGCGTTCCATACCAATTCCTCGGTGGTCAGCCAGCCCATGCCCTGGATGAAGCCGCCTTCCACCTGGCCGATGTCGATGGCCGGGTTCAGCGACGCGCCGACGTCATGCAGGATATCGGTGCGCAGCATCTTGTATTCGCCGGTCAGGGTATCGACGAGCACCTCGGCGCAGGCCGCGCCGAAGGCGAAGTAGTAGAACGGCCGGCCGCGGGCCTGGGCGCGGTCGTAGTAGATCTTCGGCGTCTTGTAGAAGCCGGTGCTGGACAGCGACACCTGGGCGAAATACGCCTGCTGGATCAGTTCCTCGAAGGTCAGGATCAGCTCGCGAACCCGCACGTGGCCGTTGTGGAACTCCACATCTTCCTCGCTGACCTGG
Organism: Pseudomonas sp. KCJK8993; assembly: GCF_046230915.1. Classification (NCBI taxonomy): domain Bacteria; kingdom Pseudomonadati; phylum Pseudomonadota; class Gammaproteobacteria; order Pseudomonadales; family Pseudomonadaceae; genus Pseudomonas; species Pseudomonas sp. KCJK8993. The sequence goes on along the minus strand of NZ_JBJJLO010000082.1, from coordinate 14,902 downwards.
TACTTGCGCGCGGCGAACTCCACCAGCCGGTCCTTGATGGTCTGCGCCGCGTTCTGCGCCGCCTTGCCGTTGAGGTCGGCGCCGCTGGAGGCCGCGGTCGGCGAGGTGTTGGGCACCTTGTCGGTATTGGTGGCGGTGATTTGCACCCGGCCGATATCGACCTGGAACACCTCGGCCACCACCTGGGCCACCTTGGTGTTCAGGCCCTGGCCCATCTCGGTGCCGCCATGGTTGAGGTGGATGCTGCCGTCGGTGTAGACGTGGACCAGCGCGCCGGCCTGGTTGAGGAAGCTGGCGGTGAAGGAGATGCCGAATTTCACCGGGGTCAGGGCCAGGCCTTTCTTCAGCACCGGGCTGTTGGCGTTGTACAGCCGGATGGCTTCGCGGCGCTCGGCATACTGGCTGCTGGCCTCCAGTTCGGCGGTCATTTCCTCGAGCATGTTGTGCTCGACGGTCTGGTAGTAGTGGGTGACGTTGCGCTCGGTCTTGCCGTAGTAATTGGCCTTGCGCACCGCCAGCGGGTCCAGGTGCAGGTGGCGGGCGATGGCGTCCATCACTTCCTCTATGGCGACCATGCCTTGGGGGCCGCCGAAACCGCGATAGGCGGTGTTGGAGGCGGTGTTGGTCTTGCAGCGGTGGCCGTTGACCGTGGCGTCGCCCAGGTAGTAGGCATTGTCGGCGTGGAACATCGCCCGGTCGACGATGGACGCCGACAGGTCCGGCGAGCAGCCGCAGTTGCCCGCCAGTTCCAGCTGGATGCCGTGCAGCCGGCCACTGTCGTCGAAGCCCACGTCGTATTCGATGTAGAAGGGGTGGCGCTTGCCGGTCATCAGCATGTCCTCGACCCGGGGCAGGCGCATCTTGGTCGGCTGGCCGGTGAGGCGCGCGATCACCGCGCACAGGCAGGCGGGGCTGGCCGCCTGGGTTTCCTTGCCGCCGAAGCCGCCCCCCATGCGACGCATGTCCACCACGATCTTGTTCATCGAGACGTCCAGCACCTCGGCCACCAGCTTCTGCACTTCGGTGGGATTCTGGGTCGAGCAATAGACGATCATGCCGCCGTCCTCGGTGGGCATCACCGAGGAGATCTGGGTCTCCAGGTAGAAATGCTCCTGGCCACCGATGTGCAGGGTGCCCTGGATGCGGTGGCTGGCGCTGGCCAGGGCGCTGGCCGAGTCGCCGCGCTGATGGGTGTGGCTGTCCAGCACGAAGTGGCGCTTGCGCAGGGCCTCGACCACGTCCAGCACCGGCTCCAGGTCCTCGTACTCGATGATCGCGGCCATGGCGGCCTGGCGTGCGGTATCCAGGTCGCGGGCGGCCACCGCCAGCACCGGCTGGCCGACGTATTGCACGGTGTCGATGGCCAGCAACGGGTCGCCGGGCAACAGCGGGCCAATGTCCTTGAGGCCGGGAATGTCCTCGTGGGTGATGACGATGCGCACCCCTTCGAAGGCATGGCAGGGCGCCGTATCGATGCTGATGATCCGGGCGTGGGCGCGGTCCGAGAGCCGAGCATAGACATGCAGCTGGTTGGGGAATTCCAGGCGGTCGTCGATGTACACCGCTTCGCCGGACACGTGTTTTTCGGCGCTGTCATGCTTGACGCTGCGACCGACGCCGGTGGTCAGGTCCTGGCGAAACAGGGCCGAGAGTTCGTCCTGGGTCTTTTCGACCTTGTGCTGGTTAGACATGAGCGGTCACCCGGGTCTGGATGTGCGGTGTGTGCAGTTCGATGAAGTACTTGCGCAGCAGGTTCTGCGCGCTCAGCAGGCGGTACTCCTTGCTCGCGCGAAAATCCGAGAGCGGCGTGAAGTCCTGGGCCAGGGCCGCGCAGGCCTGCTCGATGCTCGCCTGGGTCCAGTCGGCGCCGGTCAGGATCGCCTCGCAGTGCCTGGCGCGCTTGGGAGTGGCGGCCATGCCGCCGAAGGCGATGCGCGCCTCCTCGATCACGCCGTCGACTATCCGCAGGTTGAAGGCCGCGCAGACGGCGGAGATATCGTCGTCCAGGCGTTTGGACACCTTGTAGGCGCGGAACTGCCGCTCGGCGCTGGCGCGGGGCACGATGATCTTCTCGATGAACTCGCTGTCCTGGCGGGCGGTGACGCGGTAGTCGATGAAGTAATCCTCCAGGGCCAGGGTCCGGCGCACCTGGCCCTTGCACAGCACGATCTGCGCGCCCAGGGCGATCAGCAGCGGCGGCGAGTCGCCGATGGGCGAGGCGTTGCCGATATTGCCGCCCAGGGTGCCCTGGTTGCGGATCTGCAGCGAGGCGAAGCGTTGCAGCAGTTCGCCGAAGTCCGGGTACTCGCCGCGCAGGGCGTCGTAGCAATCGGTGAGGGTGGTGGCCGCGCCGATCTCCAGGCGGTCGTCGAAGCATTCGATGCGCTTGAGCTCGGCGATATTGCCGACGTAGATCATCACCGGCAGGGTGCGGTGGAACTGCGTCACCTCCAGCGCCAGGTCAGTGCCGCCCGCCAGCAGGCGGGCCTGGGGATAGGCGTCGTAGAGGTCGGCCAGGTCGGCGACGGTCAGGGGCACCAGGCAGCGCTTGTCGCCGCTGTTGAGCTCGGCGGTGTCTTGCGGGGCGATGGCCTTGAGGCGGGCGATGGTCTCGGGCTGGCGGGCATCGAACTGGTCGCCGCGCTCATCAGCGCAGGCCTGTTCGGCGGCGGCGAGGATCGGCCGGTAGCCGGTGCAGCGGCAAAGGTTGCCGGCCAGGGCTTCGTGGGCCTTGTGGCTGTCGGGCCGGCTGCTGTTCTTCTGCAGGGCGAACAGCGACATGACGAAGCCCGGCGTGCAGAAGCCGCATTGCGAGCCGTGGCAGTCGACCATGGCCTGCTGCACGCTGTGCAACTGGCCCTGGTGCTTGAGGCCTTCGATGCTGATCAGTTGCTTGCCGTGCAAGGAGGATACGAAGGTCAGGCACGAGTTGAGGCTGCGGTAGCGGATCGATTCGTCGCCCCGGGCATCGACTTGCAGCTCGCCGACCACCACGGTGCAGGCCCCGCAGTCACCACTGGCACAGCCTTCCTTGGTGCCGGGCTTGCCCAGGTGTTCGCGCAGGTAGTCGAGCACGGTCAGGTTCGGGTCCAGGGTGCGCTCGCTGCGGAGCTCCTGGTTGAATAGAAACTGGATCACGGAAGGCCTCGCAAACTCATTATTGTTGTTAAGCGACGTGGGCCGAATTTAGTCATGTCTGACTTTTCGGTCAATGATTTTCTGACTTCAAGGTCAGGAAATTTATTCACCCAACAATTCAAGTATGACCAAGATCCTCATGGCCGCAGGCGCGGGGCCGGGCAGCAGTCGACAAGCAGCGGCGCAGACCCGACCGATAGCCGTCCGTCTGCGGGTTTCATGGCAAATTCCGCTGCCCTGGCACTCCGCGCCGGGGTATCAATTGCGCTACACTTCGCCGCTTGTGCCGATTAAAGATTCTGAAGGAAAACCATGACGTTCAAGGCGCCGGACAGTCTCGCCGAGCAAATTGCTCACCACCTCGCCGAACGTATCATTCGCGGGGATCTCAAGCCTGGGGAGCGCATTCAGGAACAGAAGGTCACCCTGGCCCTCAATGTCAGTCGCGGCTCGGTCCGCGAAGCCTTGCTGATCCTGGAGCGCCGCCACCTGATCGCCATCCTGCCGCGCCGTGGCGCCCATGTGACCGAGCTCACCGAGCACAAGGTCCGCAGCCTCTGCACCCTGATGAGCGAGATGTACATCCTGCTCGGCAACTCGGTGGCCAGCGGCTGGCAGCAGCAAAGCGACATGGCGCCGTTCCTGCAGATCCAGCAACGCCTGGAAAGTGCCTACCAGAGCCAGGACATCCGCGCCTTCGTCGAAGACAGCTTCAGCGTGATGCGCGCCGCCTACCCCTTCGCCAACAACCCGTACCTGCAGGAGACCGTCGAGAACCTGCAGCCGGCCATGAGCCGCGCCTATTACCTGGCGCTGGACCAGCGCAAGGCGTCCATGAGCGAGTACCTGGAGTTGTTCGAGCAGCTGCTGGCTGCCGTGCTGGCCCGTGACCTGGCGCAGATCCGCCGGGTGCTGACGGCCTACGGCCAGCGCAGCAGCGACCTGGTGGTGTCTGCCCTGGCGGATGCGTAAACGTGCGACTCAAGTGCATCAAGCTGGCGGGGTTCAAATCCTTCGTCGATCCGACCACGGTCAACTTCCCCAGTAACATGGCGGCGGTGGTCGGGCCCAATGGCTGCGGCAAGTCGAACATCATCGATGCCGTACGCTGGGTGATGGGCGAAAGCTCGGCGAAGAACCTGCGCGGCGAATCGATGACCGACGTCATCTTCAATGGTTCCACCAGCCGCAAGCCGGTGAGCCAGGCGAGCATCGAGCTGGTATTCGACAACTCCGATGGCACCCTGGTGGGTGAGTACGCGGCCTATGCGGAGATCTCCATTCGCCGCAAGGTGACCCGCGACAGCCAGAACAGCTACTACCTGAACGGCGCCAAGTGCCGTCGCCGCGACATCACCGACATCTTCCTCGGCACCGGCCTCGGGCCACGCAGCTACTCGATCATCGAGCAGGGCATGATCTCCAAGTTGATCGAAGCCAAGCCCGAGGACCTGCGCAACTTCATCGAGGAAGCCGCGGGCATTTCCAAGTACAAGGAGCGCCGGCGCGAGACGGAAAACCGCATCCGCCGCACCCATGAAAACCTGGCGCGCCTGACCGACCTGCGCGAGGAGCTGGAGCGCCAGCTCGAGCGCCTGCATCGCCAGGCCCAGGCCGCTGAGAAGTACCAGGAATACAAGGCCGAGGAGCGTCAGCTCAAGGCGCAACTGTCGGCCTTGCGCTGGCAGGCGCTGAACGAGCAAGTGGGGCAGCGCGAGTCGGTGATCGGCAGCCAGGAGGTCAGCTTCGAGGCCCTGGTGGCCGAGCAGCGCAACGCCGATGCCGCCATCGAGCGCCTGCGCGACGGCCACCATGAGCTGTCCGAACGCTTCAACCAGGTGCAGGGACGCTTCTACTCGGTAGGTGGCGACATCGCCCGGGTCGAGCAGAGCATCCAGCACGGCCAGCAGCGCTTGCGCCAGTTGCAGGACGACCTCAAGGAAGCCGAGCGCGCGCGACTGGAGACCGAGTCGCACCTGGGCCACGACCGCACCTTGCTGGCGACCCTGGGCGAAGAGCTGGCGCTGCTCGAGCCCGAGCAGGCACTCACCAGCGCCGCTGCCGAGGAAGCCGCGGCGGCCCTGGAAGAGTCCGAGACCACCATGCATGGTTGGCAGGAGCAGTGGGACGCGTTCAACCTCAGGTCCGCCGAGCCAAGGCGCCAGGCGGAAGTGCAGCAGTCGCGCATCCAGCAGTTGGAGGCCAGCCTGGAACGCCTGGCCGAGCGCCAGCGCCGCCTGGGCGAAGAGCGCGAGCAACTGGCTGCCGATCCGGAAGACGCGGCCATGCTCGAGCTCAATGAACAACTGGCCGCCAGCGAGGCCACCCTCGAAGACCTGCAAGCCAGCGAGGAGTCCCAGGTCGAGCGCCTGGAACAACTGCGCCAGCAGTTGCAGCAGGCGACCCAGGCCCAGCAGCAAGCCCAGGGCGAGTTGCAGCGGCTCAACGGTCGCCTGGCGTCCCTGGAGGCGCTGCAGCAAGCGGCCCTGGACCCGGATACCGGCACCGCCCAATGGCTGCGTGAGCAGCAACTGGCCGAGCGCCCACGCCTGGCCGATGACCTGCAGGTGGAGGCCGGCTGGGAGCTGGCGGTGGAAACCGTGCTGGGTGCCGATCTGCAGGCAGTGCTGGTGGAGGATTTCACCGGTATCGACCTGGCTGGGTTCGAGCAGGGCGACCTGCGCTTGTTGAGCCTGCCGGGAGAGGCTTCGTCCTTGCCCGGCAGCTTGCTGGACAAGGTGCAGTCCCAGGTCGACCTGGCGCCCTGGTTGGGCCAGGTCAGGCCGGTGGACAGCCTCGAGCAGGCCTTGGCCTTGCGTGGCCAGCTGGCGGCGGGGCAGAGCCTGATCAGCCGCGACGGTTATTGGGTCGGCCGGCATTTCCTGCGGGTGCGTCGCGCCAGCGACGCGCAGAGCGGGGTGTTGGCCCGGGGCCAGGAAATCCAGCAACTGATACTCGAGCGCGACGAGCGTGAAGCCAGTGTCGAGGACCTGGAAAGCCAGTTGCTCAACCTGCGGGCCCAGCAGCGCCAGCAGGAAAACGGGCGTGAGCATCTGCGCCGGCTATTGCAGGACGAGGCTCGCCAGCAGGGTGAGTTGAAAGCCCTGTTGTCCGCTGGCAAGGCCAAGGCCGAGCAGTTGCATCTGCGCCGTAGCCGCCTCGACGAGGAACTGGTCGAGCTGGCTGAGCAGCGCGAACTGGAGCATGAGCAGATCGGCGAGGCGCGCCTGCAACTGCAGGATGCGCTGGACGGCATGGCCTTGGACACCGAGCAGCGCGAGTCGCTGCTGGCCCAGCGCGACAGCTTGCGCGAGCGTCTCGACCGGGTGCGCCAGGAGGCACGCCAGCACAAGGACCACGCCCATCAGTTGGCGGTGCGCATGGGCTCGCTCAAGGCCCAGCACGATTCCACGCGCCAGGCCCTGGAGCGCCTGGAGATGCAGTCCGAGCGCCTGACCGAGAAGCGCGAACAGTTGAGCCTCAACCTGGAGGAAGGCGAGGCGCCCCTGGAAGAGTTGCGCCTCAAGCTCGAAGAGTTGCTGGAGCGGCGCATGAGCGTGGATGTCGAACTCAAGGCCGCGCAGATCGCCATGGAGGATGCCGACCGTGAATTGCGTGAAGCCGAGAAGCGTCGCAGCCAGGCCGAGCAGCAGTCGCAGTTGATCCGCGGGCAGCTCGAGCAGCAACGGATGGAGTGGCAGGCGCTGAGCGTGCGGCGCAAGGCGCTGCAGGAGCAGTTGCTGGCCGATGGCTACGACCTGGACGGGGTGCTGGCGACCCTGGCGGCGGATGCCAGCGAGCCTGCCGCGGAAGAGGAACTGGAGCGGATTGCGGCGCGGATCCAGCGCCTGGGGGCGATCAACCTCGCGGCGATCGACGAATACCGCCAGCAATCCGAGCGCAAGCGCTACCTGGATGCCCAGGATGCCGACCTGGTACAGGCCCTGGAAACCCTGGAGAACGTGATCCGCAAGATCGACAAGGAAACCCGGAACCGGTTCAAGGACACTTTCGACCAGATCAATGGTGGCCTGCAGGCATTGTTTCCAAAAGTTTTCGGTGGCGGCAGCGCTTATTTGGAACTGACGGGCGAAGATCTACTCGATACAGGGGTGACGATCATGGCGCGCCCTCCGGGTAAGAAGAACAGCACTATTCATTTGCTCTCCGGTGGAGAAAAGGCACTGACCGCCCTGGCCCTGGTATTCGCCATCTTCAAGTTGAATCCGGCACCTTTCTGCATGCTCGACGAAGTTGACGCACCGCTGGATGACGCTAACGTTGGACGCTATGCAAAGCTGGTCAAGGAGATGTCGCAAACGGTGCAGTTCATCTATATCACCCACAACAAGATCGCCATGGAAATGGCCGATCAATTGATGGGGGTGACGATGCACGAGCCCGGTTGTTCGCGCCTGGTAGCCGTGGATGTCGAAGAGGCCATGGCGATGGTGGACGCTTGAGCCGGCAGGGTTGAGGGGGCTGTGGGGGGCAGCGCAGGTGGTTTTTCACCATTGTCGGGCTAGCCAGGCGACATATTGGCCATAAGCGTTGCGACAGACGGTGTAAAGTTGCCTTTGGTCGTGCTAGTTTAATGTCAATTTTTTCTACGCGTGAGCAAAAGGCCATTCAGAACATAGAGTTGGCGCCACGTTTTAAAGCGGTTTGCAGATTGTAAGCCCCTTATTTTTCAGCATTTTTCATAGAGGCACGGGATTACATGGAAATCGGTCTGCGCGAGTGGCTGATCGTCATCGGCATTATTGTCATCGCCGGTATTCTTTTTGATGGCTGGCGGCGTATGCGCGGCGGCAAGGGCAAGTTGAAGTTCCGTCTTGATCGAAGTCTTTCCAACTTGCCGGACGATGATGGCAATGCCGAATTGCTGGGTCCGTCCCGGGTGCTGGACAGCCACAAGGAGCCGCAACTGGATGAGCATGACTTGCCTTCGGTGAGCATGCCGGCCCGCGAGCCCCGGGAAAGTTCTTCGTCCAAGCGTGGCAAGCGTGGCAGCGAGCCGCAGCAGGGTGACCTGAACCTGGACCTGGATCTGGACAGCGGCCCGGGCTTCAGCAGCCGTGACGATGATTTCCCGGCCGATGAAGGCAAGGCTGCCAGCCTCGGCGACAAGGAGCAGCCCCAGGCCGAGGAAGTGCTGGTGATCAGCGTGATCTGCCGCGATGCAGCGGGCTTCAAGGGCCCGGCGCTGTTGCAGAACATCCTCGAGAGCGGCCTGCGTTTTGGCAAGATGGATATTTTCCACCGCCACGAAAGCATGGCTGGCAACGGCGAGGTGCTGTTCTCCATGGCCAACGCGGTCAAGCCCGGGGTGTTCGACCTGGACGATATCGACCACTTCAGCACTCCGGCCGTGAGCTTCTTCCTGGGCCTGCCGGGCCCACGTCATCCGAAACAGGCTTTCGACGTGATGGTGGCCGCGGCGCGCAAGTTGTCCCAGGAACTCAATGGCGAGCTCAAGGACGACCAGCGCAGCGTCCTGACCGCCCAGACCATCGAGCATTACCGCCAGCGCATCGTCGAGTTCGAGCGTCGCGCCCTCACCCAGAAGCGGTGATCCTCTGATCGCTGGCCAGCGATTTCGCCAAAGCGGGATCTATCCTGTAGGAGTCGACCGGCCAGCCAAGCCTGTACACAATTTTCGATCGAGCAGCCTAGGCTGCTCTTTTGCTTTATGAGAGAACCCCATGACCGCCGCCGAAACCCGCATTCTTGAGCTGCGTGCCGAGCTGGACCTGCACAACTATCGCTACCATGTGCTCGATGAGCCCAGCATCCCGGATGCCGAGTACGACCGCCTGTTCCGTGAGCTCAAGGCCCTGGAGGCCGAGTACCCGGAGCTGGTGACCAGTGACTCGCCGACCCAGCGGGTCGGCAGCGCGGCGCTCTCGGCTTTCACCCAGGTCCGCCATGAGATCCCCATGCTCAGCCTGGGCAACGCCTTCGAAGAAGTCGACATGCGCGAGTTCGATCGCCGGGTCAATGAAGGCCTGGACCTGCCGAGCGGCGACCTGTTCGGCGGTGGCGCGGTGGTGCAGTACAGTTGCGAGCCCAAGCTCGACGGCCTGGCGGTCAGCCTGCTGTACCAGGACGGTGTGCTGGTGCGTGGCGCCACCCGGGGCGACGGCACCACCGGCGAGGACATCAGCATCAACGTGCGTACCGTGCGCAACATTCCGCTGAAGCTGCAGGGCAGTGGTTGGCCGGCGACCCTGGAAGTGCGTGGTGAAGTGTTCATGTCCAAGGCCGGCTTCGAGCGCTTGAACGCCGCGCAACTGGAGGCGGGCGGCAAGACCTTCGCCAACCCGCGCAACGCCGCGGCGGGCAGCCTGCGCCAGCCGGATTCGAAGATCACCGCCAGTCGGCCCCTGGAGTTCTGTTGCTACGGCCTGGGCCAGGTCACGGCGGACATCGCCGATACCCATATCGGCAACCTCGAGCAGCTCAAGCAGTGGGGCATGCCCATCAGTCGCGAGCTGCGCCTGGCCAAGGGGATCGACGAGTGTCTGGACTACTACCGCGAGATCGGCGAGCGGCGTAACGCGCTGCCCTACGAAATCGACGGCGTGGTGTTCAAGGTCAACAGCATCGCTTCCCAGCGCGAGCTGGGCTTCCGGGCCCGGGAGCCGCGCTGGGCCATCGCCCACAAGTTTCCGGCCATGGAAGAACTCACCGAGTTGTTGGATGTGGAGTTCCAGGTCGGTCGTACTGGCGCGGTGACGCCGGTGGCGCGCTTGAAACCGGTCAAGGTGGCGGGGGTGACCGTATCCAACGCCACCTTGCACAACATGGACGAAGTGGCGCGCCTGGGGCTGATGATCGGCGACACGGTGATCATCCGGCGTGCCGGCGACGTGATCCCGCAGGTGGTGCAAGTGATCACCGAACGGCGTCCGCAGGATGCCCGGCCGGTGCAGATTCCCGAAAGCTGCCCGGTCTGTGGCTCCCATGTCGAGCGCACGCAACTGGTCAAGCGCAGCAAGGGCCGCGAAACCGTCAGCGAAGGTGCGGTCTATCGCTGCGTGGGCCGCCTGGCCTGCGGTGCCCAGCTCAAGCAGGCGATCATCCACTTCGTGTCCCGGCGTGCCATGGATATCGAAGGCCTGGGGGACAAGACCATCGAGCAACTGGTGGACGAGCAGCTCATCGCCTCGCCGGCCGATCTCTACAAGCTCGAGTACGAGCAGATCATCGATTTGGAAGGCTTTGCCGAGGTCTCCAGCAACAAGCTGCTCAAGGCCATCGAAGACAGCAAGCGCCCGTCACTGGCGCGTTTCGTCTATGCCCTGGGCATCCCCGATGTCGGCGAAGAGACCGCCAAGGTCCTGGCGCGCTCCCTGGGCACCCTGGAGCGGGTACGCCAGGCGTTGCCGCAGGTGTTGACCTACCTGCCGGATGTCGGCCTGGAAGTCGCCCACGAAATCCACAGTTTCTTCGAGGACAGCCATAACCAGCAGGTGATCGGCGCCTTGCTGGCGGCGGACCAGTGCGCCCTGGTGCTGCAGGACCAGGGCGAGCTGGGGGCGGAATTCGCCGCCAGCACCACCTTGGGCGGCATGCTCGACAAGCTGAACATTCCTTCAGTGGGACCGGGTGCGGCACAGAAGCTGGCGGACAAGTTCGGTTCCTTGCAAGGGGTGATCGACGCCGATTGGCTGGACATGCGCCAGGCCTTGCCGGAGAAGCAGGCCAAGGCGGTCCGTGAGTTCTTCGACAATCCCGATAATGCCCAGTTGGCCCAGGCCATCGAGCAGCAGTTGCGTGACTTCGGCATGCACTGGCAGAGCGAGAAGAAGGTGGTCGAAGGCTTGCCCCTGGCCGGCCAGACCTGGGTGCTGACCGGTTCCCTGGAGTTGATGAGCCGCGATGTGGCCAAGGACAAGCTGGAAAGCCTGGGAGCCAAGGTAGCGGGTTCGGTTTCGGCCAAGACCCATTGCGTGGTGGCGGGTCCCGGGGCCGGTTCCAAGTTGGCCAAGGCCAACGAACTGGGCCTGAAGGTGCTGGACGAGGAGGCATTCGTCGCCTTCCTTGGTGAGCACGGCATTTCCGCTTCCGCCTGAAGCGTGGGCCGGCCGGCGCGAGCCAGCGTCCGTCGGCCCTGCTTGGCGACACTCCAAGTGCTTGAAGCCCTTCGAGTTTTTTATTCTGCAATGAGCGGTTGTATCTTCAACTCAGATAGGTACAATGGCGCGGCTCGCCGTCAGGTGAGCGTCGTTATGGTGGCCCCATCGGTCCCCCCGCAACGATTACCCGTCAACCTGGTCAGGCCCGGAAGGGAGCAGCCACAGCGGGAACATTGTGTGCCGGGGTGTGGCTGGTGGGGCTGCCTCCATAACGCTCTCGTCGGTCCTCGATGAGTCCTAGCCAAAGCAGAATCCTGAATCTTGTATAGCGCAAGCTGTGCAGGTTTTGTCGCGCCTGCAGGTTTTATTACCTGTCCTGGCGGCTTCGGCGTGCAGTGTCAGCTGCACTCGGCGCCGGGGATGGCAACCCCTACACAAGGAGTGAATATGGCGTTGACCAGCAAGATTTCCCCCTACGACCCGCGATGGCCCCTGGCATTCGCCGCCGAGCGCGAGCGTATTGCGCCGGGTTTTGCCGATGATCTGCTGGCCATTCACCACGTGGGCAGTACTGCCGTGGCCGGGCTTGCGGCCAAGCCGGAAATCGATGTGCTGCTGGTGGTCGCGCAGCATCGGGACGAGGCGCTGCGCCAGGCTTTCATGGCGACCTTGGGTTATGTCCGAGGCAGCGATTTGTCTGCCGGACATCATTTCTATCGGCGGGACGTCGCTGGGGTGCGGACCCACAAGGTGCACGTGTGCCTGGCGGGGCATGGGCAGATCCGGCGGATGCTGGGGTTTCGCGACCTGTTGCGCAGCGACCCCGACCTTCGCCAGCGCTATCAGGAACTGAAGTTGCAGCTGCAAGCCAGTAACCGCGACGGCATCGGTGAGTACCTCGCGGGCAAGGCGCCTTTCATCGATGCGGTGATGGAGAGCTGTCGGTCGTGATTGCTCCGGGCGCGCTCATGCGCCGAGTTTCTCGCGCAGCAACTGGGCGAAGGCATCCCGGGCGCGGTGCTGCTGCACGTCCTGGTGCCAGACAAAACGGTTGTCTACCGGCGCCAGGTCATCGAAGCGCTGCACGGTCAGGGTCGAGGACTGCGCATAACGATCCAGTACCCCTTCGGGGATCAGCGACACCCCCACGCCCGCACTGACGCAGCCGATGATGGTGCCCCAGCTGGCATAGCCAGTGATCGGCAGGTTCAGGCCGTGCTTGCCGAGCCAGTTCTCCAGGGCGCGGCGATAGGGGCAACCGGCTGGCCACATGAACAAGTGCTGGCCCTGCAGGTCGCTGGCGCTGTGGATCGGTGCGCTGCCGGCACTGGAAATCAGCACCAGGGGTTCGTGGTAGAGCACGGTCTGTTGCAGTTTCGCCGGCAGCGTATCGATGGCCACCAGGGCGCCGTCGATACGCTGGTGGCGCAATGCTTCGAAGAGTTGCGACCAAGTGCCAGTGACCAGTTCCACGCTGACGTGTGGATAGCGCCGGTGATATTCGGCCAATAGCGGTGGCAAGCGGCCGCCGGCGCAGGACTCGATCGAACCCAGGCGCAGCGGGCCGCTGGGTTCGGCCTGGCTGTCGACCGCGCGTCGGGCCTCGTCCACCAGGGCGAGGATGCGCTCGCTGTAGCCGAGGAAGATTTCCCCGGCCGGGCTGATCCTCAGGCCGCGCCCGATGCGGGTGAACAAGGGGGTGCCCAGTTCGTTTTCCAGCTGCTTGAGGCGGTTGGTGATATTGGACGGCACGCAGTGCAACTGCTCGGCCGCGCGGGCGATGCTGCCGAAGCGGGCCACGGCTTGCACCATCTTCAATTGAGCCAGTTCCATCGTTCATTTCTCGTGAGTAATGGGCTCAGTATTGATCAATTGTTGTGAGCTTTCGAGGGCGCGACACTGCAACTCCCTACCTTGCCTGGAAGTTTGCCTCGTGAAGATCTCGCCCTCGCTGAAACTGGTTCTGGCTACGGCCATGGTCATCTTGTGCTGGGCCTATTCGCCGGTGGGTATCCATATCGGCCTTGAGGGCTACAGTCCCGGGCACCTGGCGTTGCTGCGCTTTCTCATCGCTTCGGTATTCATGGTCGGCATGGCACTGGTTGCGGGTATTTCCCTGCCGCGCTGGCGCGACATGCCCTGGTTACTGGTGCTGGGATTCTTCGCCATCGCCCTGCATCACGTCAGCCTCAACTACGGGCAGCAGGGTTTGAGCGCTGGCGCATCCAGCGTGCTGGCGCAAGCGGCCCCGATCTTCAGCACCCTGATCGCGTTTTTCTGGCTCAGGGAGCCGGTCAGTGCCTGGTGCTGGGGCTGTGTGGCGCTGGGCCTGGTGGGTGCATTGCTGGTGGTGGCTGGTGATCGCGGCCTGGGTTCGATCCAGCCGCAGGGCTTGCTGGTGCTGCTGGCGGCTTTTTCCTGGGGGCTGTATTTCGTGCTGCAGCGGCGCTTTTCCGGGCGCTACGGGCTCTTGACCACAACGTGCTACATGGTCTGGGGCGGGACCTTGCTGTTGGCGGTGTACACCCCGGGCCTGACCCAGGCCGTTGTCCAGGCGCCCTTGCGGGTGAACCTGGCGGTGCTGTTGCTCGGGTTGTTTCCCAGCGCACTGGCTTACCTGGCCTGGGCCTATGTGCTGGCGCGGGTCGAGGTCAGCCGGGCGTCGATCGCCATGTACCTGATCCCGCCGGTGGCCATGCTGCTGGCCGCGATCGTCCTGGGCGAGACGCTGCGCTCCGGGGTGCTGTTGGGGGCGGCGGTGGTGCTGGGGAGTGTGATGGCGATGCAGTTGGAGGGGCGCTGGAGCAAGAGCGCCAGTGCGCGGGCCATGAACGACAAGGCCCCGGTTTGACGGGGCCTTATGCAGTGGATCAGCTTTTCTTCTTGAACAGTCGGCCGATGAAGGCGACGACAGCAAGCACGCCGATGACGATGAACTTCTTGCCGGCCAGGAGCAGGACCCCGAGCTTGGCGAACAGTCCGGCCTTGCTGGCAATACCGCCGGCCACCAAGGCTGCCAGGCCATAGGTGGCCAGCTTGTCGGTGCTCGGGTTGTAGTCGGCGTAGCGGTTACCGTCGGTGAAGTTGGTGAAGGCCAGCACCTTGGGAATCTCGCGCTTGATGGTGGGCAGGTCTTGCATGGAGGCGACCGCATTGAGCTCCAGCACGCCTTCACGACCCAGCACGCGGATGCTGTAGTTCAGGGTGTTGTGCTCGGCGCCTTCGGCCTTGAGCTCGCGGGCCCAGTACATCTTGTGCGATTGCGCGTCATAGCTTGGCTGCTCGGCCCAGCCCAGCAGATGGATGGCGCCGTAGCCTTGCTCCTTGCGCTCTTTGTTGTCTTCCTCGTCCGCGGCCTGCATTTCTTTGAGCAGGTCCTGGTAGTCGATCTTCGCTGCGTCTTCGTCGGAGATGTGGCCGTCGTTCTTGTAGCTGATGATCACGCCCCAGCCTTCGGCGGCCAGCGGGCTGACGGCGCTGGGCACGATCATGCCCAGGGTGGTGAAGCCAGGCGGGTTGCCCCAGCCTTCGGTGAGCAGCTTCTCGGTGTCCTTGGGAGTGAGGTAGTAGAACTCCTTGCTCAGATCGAGGCTGGCGATGTCGCCAGGTAGCTTGATGTTGCCGTGGCGTGGCGAGAGCGAGGCGAGAAACTGTTCGGCAGTCTGGGGTTCGGCGTCCTTGGT
>NZ_JBJJLO010000081.1:0-30854 GCF_046230915.1 Pseudomonas sp. KCJK8993 | reverse complement strand
TTGCAGTGCATTCCTCAATATCTGCGGAGTCAGGGCCGGTACTTGCACGCCGTCGGCGCTGGTCATCGGCTCGCCAGCCAGCAAGGCATTGATGATCGCCTCTTCCACGGCCTCGGCGGCAGCGCTGAACAGCGGCGAAATGTGATCGTTGTTGAGCATTGCCAGCGCAGAAGTGAAGCCCAGGTCCTTGCGTGCGTAGTCCGCCGTCGGCAGGTCCCGGTTTCCCGTGGCAAAGGCCAGGAAGATATCGCCGCTGGAATCCTCGGTCCCCCCACCGGTCCGGGCGATACCGACGGATGCCCGCTGGGCCAGTCGCTGGCACTGGTGCGGCAACAGCGGTGCATCGGTGGCCAGGATCACCACGATCGAGCCCATGCCCGGGGTACCGCGCTCGGCGAAGGGCGAGACGATATCGCGTAGCTGGCGCCCCACCGGATAACCATCGACTCGCAACTCCTCGCGCTTGCCATGGTTGGCCTGGACCAGCGCGCCGACGGTATAGCCACCCTGCTCCGCCGCCAGACGCCGGGACGCGGTGCCGATCCCGCCCTTGAACTCATGGCAGATCATCCCCGTGCCACCACCGACCGCACCCTCGGCCACCGGTCCGGATTCAGCCTGGGCCAATGCCTCGCGCACCTGCGGCGGTCCCACATGCTGGCCCCAGATATCGTTCAGCAGGCCGTCGAAGGTTTCCATCACCACCGGCATGCACCAGTACACCGCAGGATCGGCCAGTTCCTCACGCTCCAGGGCAATCAGCGCATCACGCACCACGCCCACGCTGTGGGTGTTGGTGATGGCGATCGGCGTGGTCAGGGTGCCGGCCTCGCGGATCCATTCCAGGCCCGTGGCATCCCCATTGCCATTGAGTACATGGCAGCCGGCGAAACACGGCTGCAGGCGCGCATGCCCGGCACGCGGCTGGATCAGCGTAACCCCGGTGCGCACCTGCTTGCCGTCGATCTCGGTCTTGAGGGTGCTGTGGCCGACCCGCACCCCCGGAACATCGGTGATCGCATTGAACGGGCCAGGTGTTCCCAGCCCCAGGCTGATGCCCGCTTGACGTGCTCGCATAACCACTCCTTACAGTTTCTGGAACGCCGGGCTGTACCGGCCATTGGTGCCATAGAGAATCACCGACAGCGCCAGCAAGCCGACGATCACCATGATGTCGCGCAGGGACGCTGCAAGGAACAGGTTGACCAGCAGGTAGCCGGCACCGATCACCGCCAGCAGCGCCGGCAACGGCCACAGCGGCATGCGATAGGGATGCTCGCGATCGCGCAGCAACACGCGGCTCATCAACGCACTGAAGGCCACCACCAGGTACACCAGCATGATCAGCAGCACGCTGAAGGACGTCAGGTCCGCCAGGTTCGAGCTGAAGCTGAGCAGCGCCGAAGGCATCGCCAGGAACAGCGTGGCCAGCCAGGGCGAATCCCAGCGCGGATGGATGCGAGTGAACAGGCGGTTGATGCCTGGCGTCCACAGGGCATCGCGACCGCTGCTGAACACCACCCGGCCGATCTGGATGACGATGGCGACGATGGCGTTGAACACCGAGAGGAAGATCCCGGCGCTGACCACCCGGGCCAGGGTTTCGTTGCCGTGGCTGGTGAGCAGGTAGCCGATCGGGTCGGGGCTGGCGAGCATTTCGCTCAAGGACGGCGCACCGATGAGCAACGCGGTGAGCGGCACCAACTCGATGATCACCACCAGCGCCAGGGACCAGAGCACCGCCTTGTGCACCCCGCGTCCGCCGCACTTCATGTCTTCGGCCAGCAACACCGCCGGACCGAAGCCGTTATAGGAAAACAGGCCGATGCCCACCGCGCCGATCACCAGGGCCCAGGGCGCCAGTTGCAGCACTCCATGGTCGACGATCTGCGGCTGCAGCAGGATGCTCACCGGCTGGCTGGCGTTGCCGAACCCCAGCCAGACGATCACCAGCAACGCCGCCACTTCCAGCAACAGGCAGGTGCCGGTGATCCAGGCATTGAGCTTGATGTTGAGAATCCCCAGCAGGTAGCTGCAGGTGACGATCACCAGGGCCACGGTCTGGGAGTCGTACTGGGTGCCCAGGGCATTGTTCAGGTAAGTGGCGGCCCCCGTGGCCAGTACCGGCGGGATGAACAGCAACATCACCAGCACGGTGAGGAAGGTCGCGTAGCCGGCCAGGCCGCCGAACACCCGCTTGGCATACACATACTCGCCGCCGGCGCTGTTGTGGGCCCGGCCCAGCTCGGCGTAGCAGAAGGCGAACATCAGCGCCAACAGGCCTGCCATGACAAAGGCCAGGAACACCCCGCTGCCGGCCTGGTGGATAGCGAAGGGGGCAATCACGAACACCGAGCTGGCGGGGGTCACGCCAGACACGGTGATGGCCACCACATCGAACACGCTCAAGGTGGGTTTCAGCGCGCCATCGGGCGCGGAGGGAGAGCTCATATCGTTATCCTCGTGCTTATTGTTGGTCTGAGGCAGGAACGAGATTCATCGGGTGGGTGCGCTCTGGGTCGCACTTGACCGCAGCTACTCTAGGCAGTGGGGTGATGGCGACCAATTCCCCTATTGGAGTACTCCCCCTTGACGGCACCCGGTAAATCGACGAAACCGTGCCAGGACACTTGCAACAGACCCGTGGAGTAAAACCTTTGAGTAACCTGTTCAGGGAAGTCGGCCTGCATGCCAGCCTGGGGCGCACCCTCTCGCTAATCGGCCACCCACGCCTGTGGAAGCAGTTGATCCTGCTGTTGCACCAGGCCACGCCGTTCGACAACGCCCTGGCGATCTTCTACCCGGTGGACGGCCCGCCCCGGGCCTTGGAGGAGTACGACGCCGAACCCAGCAGCAAGCCGGCGTCGATGCTCACCTACCTTAATGGCCTGTATCTGCTGGACCCGTTTTTCCAGGCCTGTCGCGAGGGCTATCCCAGCGGCCTGTACCGTCTCGAAGAGGTGGCGCCGGACCACTTTCGCCAGAGCGAGTACTTTCTCAACTACTTTCACGACAACGTGCTGGAGGACGAAGTGCAGTTCATTCTGCAACTGCCTGGGGCCGGCACCCTGTCGCTGTCGCTGGGCAGCCAGCGGTTGTTCAGCAGCGAGGCCATCGGCCAGCTCACCACCTTCGCCGCCTGGGTGCTGCCCCTCATGGAACAGCACTGGCAGCACAGCCAGGCCCGCCCGCAGCTGCCGGCCGCCGAGGAAATGGCCAGCCAGATCCGCGATGCCCTGAGTCATTTCGGCAGTGGCGTGCTGTCGGAGCGGGAACTGGAAATCGCCCGGCTGATCCTGCGCGGGTTTTCCTCCAAGGCCATGGCCGAGCGCCTGAAGATCTCCCCGGACACCATCAAGGTCCACCGCCGACACCTGTACGCCAAGCTGGACATCTCCAGCCAGCCGGAGCTGTTCTCGCTGTTCATCCAGTCCCTGGGGCACGACCTGGAAAACCCCTGAGCCCGTGCGCGACCTGCGACAGCGGCTACACGCAGCACGAACCTGTAGCCATCGCGAAGCTGCGACAAGGCCCGCAGGGCCTTCAACGATCACGCCACCCCACCAACCTCACGGCGGCTAAACGCTCTCAGGCATTCAATGAACGCGCACGGAAATCCCGGGGCGACTGTTCGAAGTGTTTCTTGAAGGTGCGGCTGAAATGCGCCGAATCGGTAAAGCCCCATTTGAAGGCGATATCGGTGATCGATTCGTTGCGCAGGTGTGGGTTGCTCAAATCCGCCGCACTGCGCTTGAGCCGTGAACGCTGGATGAAACGACAGACGCTGTCGCCCTGCTCCTCGAACAGCCGGTACAACTGGCGTACCGAAATGTTCAACTGGCCGGCCAGGGCCACCGGGGTCAGCCCCGGCTCGTTGAGCGATTGCTGGATCAGTTGCCGGGCCTGGTCGCGCAGGCACTGGCCATGCAGGACTTCATCGTGGCCGGCAAGGCTGTCGGCGGTCTGGCGCCGGGTCGGGCCGAGCAAGGCGATCAGCGCTTCCTGCAAGGCCTGGCCCTCCTGTTGCGCCGCACAGCCGTGCAGGTCGCCGGCGCAGATCTGCTCCACCAGCAAGCGCATCAGGCGGCCGCTGGCGCAATGCTGCGACAACTTGCCGAATTTGCGTTGCTGGGCCGGCAGGTGGCGATAGACCTCCTCCCGGCTCAAGTGGAACGAGGCATGCTCGATCAAGCCATGGGGCACGATTTCACAGGCGCCGGCGGAATCCAGCAAGGCCATGTCGCCAGGCGCCAGCTCGATGCTCTGGCCATCCTGGCTCAGGCGCGCATGGCCGCTGCGCTGGACGATCAGGAAGCAGTGCCGATCGTCGGCCTGGTCGGCGCGGGTGTCTTGCCGGGAAATCAGCCCGGCGTTGGTGCGGATCTGCGCCACCTCCAGCCCGGCATAGTCCCGCAAGCCCACTTCGCCGATGAACAGCGCGGGGTTGTGCGCCGGGCGGGCATCGAAACGGCCGCAAATGCCCTGCAGGGCGCCCAGCCAGGAACTGAAACTTTGGGAAGCAAGCACTGTGCACCTCCAGGAGCCGGTTCGGGCCGCCATTGTTTTTATGGCGATATCATTAACATGTTATCTATTTACCAGGCAAGGCGCCTGGCAGCAGGGATAACCTGTCACGGCTCAAGCAGAAGCTGGGCCAGCGGACGCCTCAGTAATCCGCCAGCAAGCGCTGCAGATGAGCGAAGCTGTCCAGCAGCGCCTCTCGTTGCACAGCATTCAAGCGGATATAGCGACGCATGCCCGGCAGGCGATTGACCACCTCGCTGGCGCCGAAGTGCTCCAGGCGTACCTGCCAGCCCTGGTCATCGCGGTGCAGCTCCAAGCGCTTGAAATCCAGGGGCAGCAACTCGGCCAGCAGCTGTGGGTCCTGGCACAGGCGCTGGATCAAGGGCGCCCAGTCGGCCTGCTCGCCGTCACGCACGCGAGCAGTGAGCCCCTGGCGGCGGATCGCCCCGGTATGGCGCAAGCTGATGCGCGCGCGCCCCGGGCCGGCAGCGGGCACCCGCAGCTGCCATTGGCACACCACGATATGCATCAGGAACTGCGCCTGGGCGCACTCGGCCACGTCGAACTCCAGGTCGCGCCGGGGGCAATGAAAACGCCCCCGGGCTGCGTCCTGGCCGACATAGCCGAGCCCCACCAAGTCCCGGCGCAACTGACCCAGGGTCAGCCCCGGGCGGTAACCCGAGGGCGGCCGGTGCCACAGTTCAAAGAGGTTTTGTCGCCAGCTTGAAAGGTTCATCGGCCACCTCCTGCCGAGAGTTCGGGAGATCTTCCGGGGCCAGGCCCAGGGCCTGTTCCAGCACCTCTTCCACCGGTACCGGGCGGAACGGATTGACCTTCTGCACCACCAGGGTCCAGACCAGCGCATACGCCGCGGTCAGACCCAGCATGCTGCCGAACGGCACGTAGATGTCCCTCGGGTTCATCCCCGGTGGAGTGATGAACCACATGCCCAGCAGGATGCCCACCGAAGAGAGGATCTGCGGCAGCGGGAACCAGGGCGACTTGTAGGGCCGTGGCAGGTCCGGCCGGCGAATGCGCAGCATCACCACCGCCAGTGTGACCAACAGATACGCCGTGCTCCAGGCGCAGACCGCCGCCAGCACCAGGTGCATGATGCTGTCGGTGCTGCCGCCCAGCCACCAGGCGTGCAGGCAAGGAATCAGCACCGCCACGGCGATGCACAGCAGCGGCGTCTTGAAGCGCGGGTGCAGGTAGGTGAAGACCTTCGGCAAGGCGCCGTCCTGGGCCATGCCATAGAGGATGCGCGGCAACCCGGCCATCAGCGTATTGATGGTGGCGGCACCGGCGAACAGCAGGCCGATCCCCAGCCAGATACGCCCGAACGGGCCCATGACCTGCTCGGCGAAATGCGGGATGGCCATGGGTGTCTCCAGCAGGTGGACGCTGCCATCCTCGCTCAGGGCGACGTTGGCCACCTGGCGCTTCATCGCCGCGCCATAGATGAACATGCACACCGCCACCCCCACCAACCCCAGGGCCATGGCCCGGGGAATGGTCCGCGCGGCCTGGCGTACGTCCGGGGTCAGGGGCGTGACGAACTCGCAGCCGACGAACATGAACATCGCCATGCCCACCAGGGACAGGATAGTGGGCAGGTCGGTGCCCACCGTGGAAGCCCCGAACCAGCCATCGAGCTGCACCGCCGGGGCCTTGAGCACGCCCAGTACGCCGAAGATGATCAGGGTGCTCCACATGCCGAAGGTCAGGATCACCTCGGCACGGCTGAAGGCCGTGATCCCCACGGCGTTGAGCAGGCCGAAGAACAGCACCAGCCCCACCCCCACCAGCCAGGCGCTGCCGCTCTGCTCCAGCAGGGTATTGAGGGACTCGAAGTTGACCAGGGCCATGACCCCGCTGAGGATGGTTTCCGCGGTGCCGGCGAACACGTGGACGATCAGGTAGGCCGACAAGGTGCCGGTGATGGCGAAGAATCGCCCCAGGCCGCAGGCCAGGTAGTCATAGACCGAACCGTTGGTGGGCAACAGGCAGGCCGCCTCGGCGAAGGTGGTGGACTGCGCCAGCATCATCAGCAGGGCGATCGCCATGGCCGCGGCGAAGGCCCCGCCGCCGATGCCGAAACCGGTGGTGGCGGTGAGGATCACCGGGCTGGCCATGATCAGGCCCACGGCACTGGCCAGGGCCGTGGGAAAACCGACGACACCCTGGTGCAGGTGCCGGTTGAGTCTGTCGTTGAGCGACATGCTGGTAAACCTCGAAAGCAGGGATTGATGATTGTTGTTCTAGGCATTTCAAGGACACGCGTGGCCGCCATGCTCGGCTGTCTGGCGCAGCCTGGAGTCGTCCCGCAGGGCTGGCCTGCGGGACCTGGCTCAATAGGCGATGCACACCGACTTGTTCTCGGTATAAGCCTCGATGGCCGCATGGCCCATCTCGCGGCCGAGGCCGGACTGCTTGTAGCCACCGAAGGGCATCGAGGGGTCGAGCATGTTGTGGGTGTTGACCCAGACGGTGCCGGCCTTGATCTGCGGGATCAATTGCATGACCTGCCCCAGGTCGTTGGACCAGATGCTCGCGCCCAGGCCGTACGGGTTGTCGTTGGCCAGCGCCACCACCTCTTCCAGGGTGTCGAAAGGCATGGCGACCACCACCGGACCGAAGATTTCCTCGCGCACCAACTGCTGCCCGGCCTGCACATCGGCCACCACCGTGGGCCGCACGTAGAAGCCACGCTCGCCGAAGGCCACGCCGCCGCACAGCAGCCGCGCGCCCTCCTCGACTCCGCGCTCGACCATCTGCAGCACCCGGCGCTGCTGCTTGGCCGAGATCAACGGGTTGATCTGCGCTTGCTCGTCCAGGCCCGGGCCGATGCTCAGCGAGCCGGCAATCGCCACCAGCCGGTCGAGCACCTGCTGATAGATGCCGCGCTGGATGTACAGCCGCGAACCGGCGGTGCACACCTGGCCCTGGTTGAAGAAGATCGCCGCGCTGGCGCCAGCGGCGGCGGTGTCCGGATCGCAATCATCGAGCACGATCACCGGCGATTTGCCGCCCAGCTCCAGGGAAAATCGGGTCATGTTGTCCACCGCCGCATGACCGATCAGCTTACCCACCTGGGTCGAGCCGGTGAAGGCCAGCTTGTCGATGCCCGGATGGGCCGCCAAGGCCGCCCCGGCCCCGGCACCAGTGCCGGTCACCACGTTGACCACCCCGGGGGCGATGCCCGCCTCCAGGCACAGCTGGCCCAGGCGCAGCGCGGTGAGCGGGGTCTCGTCCGCCGGCTTGAGCACCACGGTGCAACCGCAGGCCAGGGCCGGGACGATCTTCCAGATGGCCATCAACAGCGGGAAGTTCCACGGCACGATGGCCCCCACCACGCCCACCGGCTCCGGCACCGTGTAGGCCCGGTACTGCGCGCCGGGCACCGCGGCAATGGACACATCCAGGCTCTTGCCCTCGATCTTGGTCGCCCAACCGGCCATGTAGCGGGTGAACTCCGCCGCCGCGCCCACTTCCAGGGCCCGGGCCAGGTGGATCGACTGGCCGTTGTTGAGGGTTTCCAGTTGCGCCAGCTCCTCGCCATTGGCTTCCAGCACATCCGCCAGCTTCAACAACAGGCGTTCGCGATCGGCCGGGCGCAGCGTCTTCCATTCTCCCTCGAAGGCCCGGCGCGCGGCCCCCACCGCCAGGTCGATGTCGGCCTGGGCGGCCATGGCCACTTCGGTCAATTGCTCGCCGGTGGCCGGGTTATGGACCGGCATCCGCGCCCCGGAGAGCGCCGGGCGGTTCTGGCCGTCGATCAGCAGGCCGTGCTGGCTGTCTATGAATGCGGCGACACGTGGGTCGATGGCAACGCTCATCGTCAATCCTCCTGGTTGTACCTGTCGACCGAGACTCTGAGCCCAAAGCCCGATGCCGTCTTGATCCTGGCTGCCGCAAAACTTGGCGCTGGCTGCCAGGCTCGGCAGCCTCGACAAACACCTGGCAGCCTGGGTCAAATGCCCTGGCACACAGAGGCAAGCAACACGTCGGCCAATCGCGCCCTAATGGCCCCACGCTGTTCGAGCCCTATCAGGAGATCCAACGTGAGCCAAGCAAGCCATTTCTGGCATCCCATGCTGCACCCCAACGAGATGAAGCAACGCGAACCGATCCGCATCGTGCGCGGCGATGGCTGCTATGTGTACGACGACCAGGGCCGTCAACTGGTGGATGGCGTGGCCGGGTTGTGGAACGTCAACGTTGGCCACAACCGCAAGGAAGTGAAGGCGGCCATCACCGCCCAGCTCGATGAGCTGGAGTACTTCCAGCTGTTCGACGGGGTCAGCCATCCCCGCGCCGAGGAACTGTCGCGGGTCTTGATGAACCTGCTGGAGCCTGAAGACATGCGCCGCGTGGCCTTCAGCTCGGGCGGCTCGGACGCCATCGAAAGCGCCCTGAAGCTGGCTCGCCAGTACTGGAAGCTGGAGGGCCAGGCCGATCGCACCAAGTTCATTTCCCTGCGCCAGGGCTACCACGGCACCCACTTCGGTGGCGCCTCGGTCAACGGCAATACGGTGTTCCGGCGCAACTACGAGCCGCTGCTGCCCGGCTGCTACCACATCGACACTCCGTGGCTGTACCGCAACCCCTACAGCCAGGACCCAGAGGAGCTGGGCAAGATCTGCGCCGACCTGCTGGAGCGGGAAATCCAGTTCCAGAGCCCGGACACCGTGGCGGCCTTCATCGCCGAGCCGATCCAGGGCGCGGGCGGGGTCATCGTGCCGCCGGCCAACTACTGGCCATTGATCCGCGAGGTTTGCGACAAGTACGGCGTGCTGTTGATCGCCGACGAAGTGGTCACCGGCTTCGGCCGCAGCGGTTCAATGTTCGGTAGCCGCTTGTGGGGGGTCAAGCCCGACATCATGTGCCTGGCCAAGGGCATCACCTCGGGTTACATCCCCCTGGGCGCCACCGTGGTCAACCGGCGGATCGAGGAAGCGTTCGAGAAGAACGGCAACTTCACCGGCGCCATCATGCACGGCTACACCTACGCCGGGCATCCGGTGGCCTGCGCCGCGGCCCTGGCCTGCCTGGACATCGTGGTCAAGGAAGACCTGCCGGCCAACGCGGCGAAGATGGGCGACTACCTGCTGGCCAAACTGCAGCCGTTCGTCGAACGCTTCGACAGCGTTGGCGAGGTGCGTGGCCAGGGCCTGATGGTGGCCCTGGACCTGGTGGCCGACAAGAGCACCCGCGAGCCCATCGACCCCACCAGCGGCTACGCCAACCAGGTGGCGCAGATCGCCCGGGAACACGGGGTCATGGTGCGCCCGGTGGGCACCAAGATCATTCTCTCGCCGCCGCTGGTGATCCAGCCGGCGCAGGTGGATGTCATCGTCGACGCCCTCGCCCAGGGCCTGAGCCAGGCCCGGCGCTGACCGGCCCACCGGCGCGGCCCGCGTTCGCGGCGGGCTGCGCCGGCACTCTCCAATGGCCGGCCGCCATCGCGCGGCCCGCTACCTGCGCCAGCCCCGAGCCCCTGCCCAGCGGGCAGCCAGGAGTCTTCCATGAACGCAGTCGCCATGCCCCATGAACTGGGCCAACGCTGCATCGCCGCCTTCACCCGGGTAGTGCCCGCCACCCTCTGCGCCTTCTACCGCATCGACCCACAACTGCAAGCACAAGACTTCGCGCTGTACCGCATGCCCGAGCAAATGCACCAGGCCTACTTGCAACGCTATCGGCGCTACGACCCGCTGCAACCACAGCTGTGCGCGGCCGCCGGGCGCCCGGTGCTGTCGCTGCACATGGGCATGGCCCGCCAGGATCGTCACGACACCCTGGTGTACCAGGGCTTCCTGCAGCGCCACGGAGTGCTGGATGTGGTGGAGATCCTGGCCTGCGACAAACAGCGGCCTATCGCCGGGCTTTCGCTGCTACGCGACGCCAGCCTGGGGCGCTTCAGCAACGATGAGCTGACCACCCTGCAAGCCTTGCAGGGGCTGCTGGAAATCGCCGCCCGGGCCCCCTGCCCCGAGGCCGACCCGCGCTTGGCCGGGCTGACGCCCCGGGAGCGGGAAATCGCCTGGCTGCTGCGCGACGGCGCGGACAACAAGACCATCGCCCGGCGCCTGGACCTGGGCCTGCCCACGGTCAAGACCCACTTGATCAACCTGTTCCGCAAGGTCGGAGCGGGCAACCGCACTGAACTGGTGAGCACGCTGTTCCTCTGAAACAGACCCAGCTCAACCATCCGGTTGATGGGCAGGCGCCGCACCAGGCCCGAACATGCAGCTCTACGACAACGCACAAGAGCCTTGCCATGAACCTGCAACCTGAATGGATCACCGTCGGCGCCCTGGCCGATGGGTTTGCCGGCGACAACCATATCCTCCCCGCCCGCGACGACTTGGCCGGGCGCCACCTGACCCTGCACTTCGACAACGGCTGGCAGATCGAGCATCGCTTCGGCGCCGCCACCCTGAGCTGGAACAACGTCGGCGAAACCGCCAGCGAGGCACTGGCCTACCGCGCCACCTCCGTGCGCCCCGGCCTGTACCTGGTGGACTTTCTCAAGCAGGACCAGGGCGCCACCCATTCGGTGAGCCTGGTCCTGGACCTCGAACGCCAGTGCTTCACCGCGGTCCTCGGGCAGATGCCCAGCCGTGAAGAAACCCGTACTGATCTGTTCAGCCGGGCCCTGGCCGGCGGCGAGCTGACCAGCGTCAAGGCGCAGTTCCTGCACGGCGCCATCGACCGCCCGTGCACCGCCGACACGCCCCGGCACGCCCCCACGGAGGAACTGGTCGGCCTGCGCAACCAGTACGTCTACAGCGCCAGCGAGGCCTACGAACACGTCTACCTCAATGCCGATTTCTACAGCTGGCAGTGCCTCAAGGGCGTCGAGCAAGGGCTGGCGGACACCGACCGCTGCCACTACTACAAGGTCGCCGAGCAGCTGTACCTGTTCGTCTGGCGGGAAAAGATCGTCCCGACCCTGGGCCTGGTGCTGATCGACCTCGCAGCCGGACGCAGCGACGGCAAGATCTTCGGCTACCAGGGCGCGGACTTCGAAAGCTTCGCCAACTTCCCGGTGGGCGCCCTGGCCCGGGTGCTCAATCGCACCAGCCATTGCTGAGCCTTTGCCGCCGCACACTTTTCACAGGAGCTTGCCATGACCCTGGGACTCGACCTGCAACGCGTCGCCGACCGCTACCAGAGCGAACTGCAATTGTTTGCCGAGCGCCATCCGCGCTCCGGCGCCTTCTACCGCCAGAACCTCGAGCATTGGCTCTACGGCGCCCCGTTGCACTGGATGCAGCAATGGCCCGGCTCGTATCCGATCATGGTGGCCGATGCCCAGGGCGCGACCCTGACCGACTGCGACGGCCAGCAGTACGCCGACTTCGCCCTGGGCGACACCGGGGCCATGTTCGGCCATGCCCAACCCGCGGTGGCCGCAGCCATCGCCAAGCAAGCGCGACATGGCTCGACCCTGATGCTGCCCACCGCCGACAGCCTGTGGGTCGGCCAGGAGCTGAGCCGGCGCTTCAAGCTGCCCTATTGGCAGGTCACCACCTCGGCCACCGATGCCAATCGCTTCGTCTTGCGCCTGTGCCGGATGATCACCGGCCGGCAGAAAGTGCTGGTGTTCAACTGCAACTATCACGGCAGCGTCGACGAGTCCCAAGTGGAGTTCGATGCCGGCGGCCAGATGATTCCCCGCGAAGGCGTGCATGCCAACGGCCTGCATCACCAGGCCACCACCCGCCTGGTGGAGTTCAACGACCTGCCGGCCCTGGAGGCGGCCCTGGCCCATGGCGACGTGGCCGCGGTCCTCACCGAACCCTTCATGACCAACGTCGGCATGGTGCCGCCGGCGCCGGGCTTCCATGACGGCCTGCGGCAACTGACCCGGCGCTACGACGTGCCGCTGATCATCGACGAAACCCATACCCTGTCCTGCGGACCTGGCGGCTACTGCGGCGAGCATGGCCTGGAAGCGGACTTTTTCGTCCTCGGCAAGTGCATCGCCGGGGGCATTCCCACCGCGGTCTGGGGCGCCAGCCAGGCCATGGCCGAACGAATCTGGCAGGTCCTGCCGCACTTTGCGCCGGGCCAGGCGATCAACCACTTCGGCTTCGGCGGTACCCTGGCCGGCAACGCCCTGCAGATGGCCGCCATGCGCGCCACCTTCAGCGAGGTGATGAACGAGGCCAACTACCAACGCATGTTCCAGCTAGCCGAACGCCTGCGGGCCGGGGTCGAGGCGATCATCCAGCGCCACCGCCTGCCCTGGCACGTGACCCGCATCGGCGCCCGGGTCGAGTACCTGTTCATGCCCCATGCCCCGCGCAATGGCGGCGAAGCCCACCATGCGCGGCACGGGCTGATCGAGGCCTACCTGCACCTGTACCTGCTCAATCGCGGGGTGCTGCTGACGCCGTTCCACAACATGGCCCTGCTGTGTCCCAGCGCCAGCGAGGAACAGGTGGACCTGCACAACCGCCTGCTGGACCAGTGCCTGGCCCAGGTCCTGCCGGGAGCAGGTTCATGAGCGGCGCACAAGCAGGACGCATCGCCCTGGTCACCGGCTCCGGCCAGGGCATCGGCCGGGCCATCGCCCAGCTGTTCGCCGCCCAGGGCGCCAGGGTGATGCTGGCCACCCGCGGCGCCGCCGCCGGCGCCGAGACCCTGCGCCTGATCCGCGAGGCCGGCGGCTGCGCCGAGCTGCTGGCCATCGACCTGGGTACCCGAGCCGCCGCCGAGCAGGCCGTGGCCGCTACCGAACAGGCCTTCGGCGGCCTCGACCTGCTGCTGCACAACGCCGGGATCTTCCCCCAGCAGCGGCTCGCCGAACTGGAGGACGCGACCCTGGACAGCACCCTGGCGGTCAATCTCAAGAGCTGCTTCTGGCTGGCCCGGGCCGCCCTGCCGGCGCTGCGCCGGGCCCAGGACCCGCGGATCGTCGTGACCTCCTCGGTCACCGGGCCGCGCACGGCGATTCCCGGGCTGGCCCACTACGCGGCGTCCAAGGCCGGGGTCAACGGGTTCATCCGCGCCGCGGCGCTGGAACTGGCGGAATACGGGATCACGGTCAATGGCGTCGAGCCGGGGTTGATCGCCACCCAGGCCACCGACAACCTGGGCGATGCCGGTGCCCTGGCCAGACACATTCCGCTCAAGCGCCTGGGCGCGCCCCAGGACATCGCCTGGGCCATGGCTTTCCTGGCCTCCCGGCAGGCCGGCTACATCACCGGGCAGACCCTGGTGGTGGATGGCGGTGCCGTGCTTGCGGAGAACACCCAGATCTAGCAGGACGTTGAACAACTATCTGCGTGGCCATCGCGGCGTTAAAAACAAGCCGGTGCGCCAGCCCGGTCAAAATGCTCATTTAGCACGCGTAAACTGCGCTTTTTCGCCTGTTTTGCCTTGCGTTGGCTGACTCGCCTAGGTTTTTTCAACGGCCTGTTAGCGGCTTGGGTTGTCAGTTGCCGCTGCGGACCTTGTTCCACAAACGGGTGCGGAGCCGGTCGATATCCAGCGGCATGGCCTGCAAGGCGAACAGCTTGTCCATCATCGCCGGGCTCGGGTAGATCTTGGGGTCGCCCTTGATCGCCGGATCGACCCGGCTGTCAGCCTGCTGGTTGCCATTGGCGTAGTGCACATGGTTGCTGATATCGGCCATCACCTCGGGACGCAGTAGGTAGTCCATGTAGGCGTAGCCGGCCTGCTCGTCCGGGGCGTCCACCGGCATGGCCACCATGTCGAACCACAGCGGCGAGCCCTCCCGGGGAATCGAGTAACCGATCTGGATACCGTTGCCGGCCTCCTTGGCGCGGCTTTCGGCCTGCAGGATGTCACCGGAAAAGCCCACTGCCACGCAGATGTTGCCGTTGGCCAAGTCGCTGGTGTACTTCGAGGAATGGAAATAGCTCACATAAGGCCGGACCTTCATCAACAAGGCTTCGGCTTTTTTGTAGTCCGCCGGATTCTTGCTGTGGTGCGCCAGCCCCAGGTAGTTCAGGGCTGCCGGTATCAGTTCCGGGCCGTTATCCAGGATCGCCACCCCGCACTTCTGCAACTGCTGCATGTACTCGGGCTTGAAGATCAGGTCCCAGGAATCCAATGGTGCATCGTCCCCGAGCACTGCCTTGACCTTGGCCACGTTGTAGCCGATGCCGGTGGTGCCCCACAGGTAGGGGA
This sequence comes from Pseudomonas sp. KCJK8993, assembly GCF_046230915.1. NCBI lineage: Bacteria > Pseudomonadati > Pseudomonadota > Gammaproteobacteria > Pseudomonadales > Pseudomonadaceae > Pseudomonas > Pseudomonas sp. KCJK8993. The sequence continues at coordinate 16,163 of NZ_JBJJLO010000081.1, read as the reverse complement.
AGCCGTACTGGTTGCCCGGGTCATTGACCTCAAGGGCCTTGAGCAGCACCGGGTTGAGGTTCTGCCAGTTGGACAATCGGGTCTTGTCGAGCTTCTTCAGGGCCCCGCCCTGGATCTGCCGGGCCATGAAGTGGTTGGAAGGAAAGACCACGTCGTAACCGGATTTTCCGGTCATCAACTTTCCGTCCAGGGTTTCGTTGCTGTCATAGACGTCGTAGGTGAAACCGATCCCGGTTGCCTTCTGGAACTGGCGGTTGGTGTCCGGTGCGATGTAGTCGGACCAGTTGTAGATCTTCACCGTATCGGCGGCCTGGGCCAGGGCGGCGGCCAGGCACAACGGGCTCAGTAGCAAAGCGCGAGTCTTGCGGGTCATGGAGCGATACCTGTGGTTGGTTTTGTTATTGGCAGGCAGTTGGCGATCAGAAGATCAGCACGTAGGTCTTGCGCACGGTCTCGAGGATGTCCCAGGTCCCGGTGCTGTTGGCCGGCAACATCAAGGCATCGCCGGCCTGGATGTGCACGGTTGCGCCATTGTCGGGGGTGAAGCTGCAGCGGCCCTGGATGAAGTGGCAGAACTCCTGGGCGACGATCTGCCGCCGCCAGCGTCCTGGCGTGCACTCCCAGATGCCGGTCTCGACCCCGTCGCTGCGCTCCACGGCGGTGACCGAGGTCACGGCCAACGGCTCGCCCAGGGGCACGGCGACCGGAGCCGATTGCTCGAGGATGGCCGTGGCGGTGTTCTTCAATTGCGTGATGCTCATGGTGCTACCTCTGGCTGGAAGCGCCGAGCGCACAGCGCCCGGCAGGTGAAGCCGGGTCAGTGCATGAAGCCTTCCATGAACCCGGCGATCCGGCTGGCCATCCTGCGCCGCCAGGGAGCCGTGGCCGGATTGGCCAGGGTCTGGTCTTCGTGAACGAAGCTTTGAATGATGGCGTTGTAGCCCAGCCAGCGGCAGGGCTCGGGTTCCCAGGCCCGCAGTCGCTCCAGGCCGCCTTCGGGCAGGACCCAGGGCTGGCGTACCAACGGGCTGTCGCGCTCAAGGATCAGCTCGGCCAGGGTCCGGCCGCCCAGGTTGCTGGCCCCTACGCCCTCGCCACCGTAGCCGCCGGCCAGCGCGATGCCCTTGCGGCGGTCGCAGAGCATGTGCGGATGGAACTGGCGCGACATGCCCAGGTTGCCGCCCCAGGCATGGGTGATGCGCACGTTCTTGAGTTGTGGAAACAGCTCGCCGAACAGGTAGCGGCGCAGGTGCACTTCGTCCTCGCTCAGGCTGAAGTCGTGGCGCAGCTTGCCAGCGAACCGATAACCGCCCCGGGCGCCGAACACCAGGCGGTCGTCCAGGGTGCGCTGGCCGTAGGTGACCTGGCGACTGCCCTCGCTGAAGGCCTGGCCCTGGCTCAGGCCGATCTCGTCCCAGGTGGACTGGGGCAGCGGCTCGGTGGCCACCAGCAGGCTCTGCACCGGCAGTTGGTAGCGCCCCAGGGGCGCCAGGGTCACCGAATAGCCCTCCACCGCCGGTACTATCCAGCGGCTGCGCACCGCCGCCCGTGGAGTCTGCAGGCTGCCGGACTGCCAATGGGTCACCGGGCTGTTCTCGTAGAGCGCCACACCCAGGCGCTCCACTGCCCGGGCCAGGCCGCGCACCAGCCTGGCCGGCTGGATGGTGGCGCAATGGGCTGCCTGGATCGCCCCATAGGCATTGGCCACGCGCAATTGCCCGGCCAGTTGCTCGGGGGTCAGCCAACGGTAGTCGGCCTCACCCAGGCCCTGGTCATGCAGATGCGCCAGGTACTGGCGCAGGCTGGCGTGCTGCTCTGGATAACGGGCCGCGCAATACAGCACGCCACCCTTGCGGTAGTCGCAGACGATGCCCTCACGTTCGATGACGTTGGCCACCTCATCGGGGATGCCATGCAGCAGTTCATAAGAAGGCCGGCGCTGCTCGGCCGGTAGCGGCGCCAGCAGGCGGTCCTCGCCCAGGAGGTTGCCCATCAGCCAGCCGCCATTGCGCCCGGAGGCACCGAAACCGGCGATCTGCGCCTCGAACACGGCGATCTTCAACCCCGGTTCCAGGCGCTTGAGGTAATAGGCGGTCCACAGGCCGGTGTAGCCGGCGCCGATGATCGCCACGTCCAGGTCCTGGTCCCGCTCCAGGGCCGGCCGGGGGGTTAGCGGCTCGTCGAGCTGATCCATCCACAAACTGATATTGCGCCACCCAGGCATGCCAACACTCCGCTAACCGAACCTTCGATGAGCCGATCCTAGTGCCTGGCCTCAGGCGCTGTCTTGTGCCCGTGCACGCAAGGAAATTTCCCGGGCATAGGCCTTGGGGGTCTGGCCGGTGTGCTGGCGAAAGCAGTTGTAGAACGCCGACAGTGAATTGAAACCCGCGGCGAAGGCCAACTCATCGATCCGCACCGGCGGCACGGCCCGCTCCAGGGCCACCAGCACATGTTGCAGGCGCGCCTGGTTCACATAGCGGTAGAAGCTCTGGCCCAGCATCTGGTTGAGCAGGTAGGAAATCTGGTTACGGCTGTAGCCACACTCGCTGGCGACACGTTGCAGGTCCAGCTCCGGGTCCAGGTAAGGCTGCTGGTGCTGGAAATACTGCTCCAGGTCGTCGGCCATGCGCCCCAGCTGGCGCGGCGATAACCCCAGGCGGCTGGCTGCCGGGCGCGGACCGCCGGCAGCCTGGCCCGAGGAAGCTTCGCGCACCAGGGCCGCATATTCGTTGACCCGCCAGATCAGGCCGTCGCGTACGGTGATCGCTTCGCTGGCCCGGAACGACACCAGCCCCTGGCCGCCCCTCAGGGTCACCTGGTACTGGATGAAGGCCGTGTCGCCATCCAGGCGGATGCGGTCGCAGTGCTCCAGGGTCTCGTCCGGTGCCCGCGGCATGCTGGCCTGCACGTATTCGCGCAGGTCGGCCAGGGCCAGCGTGCGATTCTGGAAGAAATCGTTGTATTGGACCTGCGGGTGGTACAGCGCCAGCACCCCATCCAGGTCGCGGTGTTTCCAACACAGGTGGTAGCGCGTCACGGTGTCGCCGGTGACCCGGGTCTGTGACGATGGGTCGTCAGCAACAGACATACATTTCTCGGACAGGAAAAAACGCAGCTTGCCGAACTTGCCCACAGGCGGCAATCGCCACCCCGATAACCGGGACAATCGGTGCGTATGATCATCCAGCACAGACAGGACTGGCATTAAACTTTCATGAACGAACCGCCGAACGGTGGCCAAAAAAACTGCAGGCGGCCATGACCCGGTGCTATTTTCAATACCTCACCCGAGCGGCTCAGCGACGAGCCCTCGTCCTCCCGCGAGCACAAGGAAGCGCTCAATGAATCAAGGTGGGCCACCGATGAACACAGTCTGGGCCAGCAAAGTCACCTTTCCCAACGCCTGCCAGCTGATGCGCTGGCATTTTCATCCCATGGGTTTCGAAGCCAGCATGGATGCGCCTGGCAGCATGATCGCCCGGCTGTTCGACCGCGCCAGCGGCGAAACCATGATCGCCATCGCCGGCATTCCCTGCGCGACGGTGATGAGCGCCGCGGATGTCGAACGAATAATCGAGGCGGTGGAGGATGAGCTGGAGGCTCTCTCGCCCTCCCTGGCCTTCAAGGCCTGACCCCTTCACCCAGGCCCGCCCAACCGGCGGGCTTTTTCATGGCCGCTGTCGCAGATCCTGGAAGTACGGCTTGTCCTTCGGCACCCGGTCCGAGGCCCTCGGAGCATTGCCCGCACTGGAGTCCTGGCGCTCGACATACCAGTAGCAATGCTTGACCGCGCGGGTGATGCCCACGTAGGCCAGGCGCAGGATCTCGTCTTTCTGGGCACTGTCGTAGGGCGTGGCGTCGCCGTCCTTGCCCAGCCCGGCCATGCGATACACCTGGTTCTTGTAGGGTGAGCTGCTCAGGTGCTGGCAATCGCCCAGCAGGAACACCACGTCCGCCTGCAGCCCCTTGGCGCTGTGATAGGTCAGTTGCTTGAGCCGGCGCGCCGCCAACGGCAAGCTAGAATCAACATTAACTATTTTTGAAATACTGTTTTCAATCAATAACTTATCGATACTTTTTCGAAACAACATCAAGATCGAATCGCCCTGCCGATAGTGCTCCGCCAAACGCTGGGCCAAGCCCTCGTCGTCCCGGTCCAGCACCTGCACCGGCCATGACTCGCGGGCCTCGCCGCTGGCCTTGGCCTTTTTCCCGGCGATGGCCGGGGTCGCGCGGACGATGTGCTCGGCGGCATCGATCACATGCTGATGGCTGCGGTAGTTCTCGCTGAGCATGACCCGGGTGGTGCTCGGCGAAACGAACTCTTTGTTGAACTCGATGAAGTAGCGCGGCGAGCTGCCACGCCAACCATAGATCGACTGCCAGTCATCACCCACGCATAACAGCGAGGAATGCTGCGCCCCTCGCCCCAGGTGCAGCGCTGCGCCTCGGCGGCGGATCTCGCCGAGGCTGGCCTTGATCCAGGAGACGATCTGCGGCGAAACGTCCTGGAACTCGTCGATCATCAGGTGCGACATCGGTCTCAGGCAGGCGTCGGCCAACAGCTTGAAGTTTTCCGGCGAACGCTCGCTGAACAGGGCGAACATGCGGTTGTAGGTCATGATCGGTGGCGACTGGTCCAGCAGATGATCTTCCAGGGCGCGCCAGAACAGGCTCAGGGCCTCGAAGAAATACCGATCCGGGTCGTCCTGGGCGAAGCTCATGCGGCCCACGGCGTCGCCCACATCCAGCCCCAGGTTCTCGATGAACCCGGCGGCGGCGACGAAACAATCCAGCAGCGGCGCCGAGGCCAGCTCGCCCTTGACCCGGTAATCGAAGCCAGGGCCGGCACTGGCCTGGGCCGAAAAAGCGCCGAGGGCGCGCTTTGAATCTTCGTAACTATCAAGCCAAATCAAGGGCTTACGGCAGAAAGCTTGAAACAGGGTGCGCTTTACCGCCCACTCCGCGCGGACGCTCAGCTTGGCCCCGGGACGGGTGATCTGCGGGTTTTCCCGTGGGTCGAAACCCAGCACCACCCAAGCATCGAGCTCTGCGCAGTAACCGTGGCAATGGAACTGCGCGCCGTTGATCTCGAAGCGCTGGCGCTTGGGTTCGATGCCCTTGATCGGCCAGGCCCCGGCCCTGAACCACAGGTCCTCGAGGGTGTCGCACAGTTCTTCGTCGCGCTTGGCCGCCAGTTCGGTAACGGCCATGCGCTTTTGCACATCCGGATGGTCACGCTCCAGCTCCTTGAGTTGCAGGGCGTGGCGCACCAGCGGTTTCAAGGCCAGGCGAAAGCGCTCGTCGCTGTTGTACAGCGCCTGGTAGCAGGCGTTGAGGTGCTGGCGCTGGGCATCGTTGATGCGCAGGTCGAAGGGGTTGCTGTCCACCTCGGCATCGAGGCCCGGCTGCCGTTCGCTGAGGTTCTCGAACGCCTGCAGCCGTTCGAACCCCGGCAAGCTGCGGACCATGGGCAGGATTCGCGAATGGAAGGTGCGCACCAGCTCCCGGGCCTGCCGGGCATCCAGTTGCCGCCCCCACAGGGCGAATACCTGGATCAGCTTGGCGATGAAATCCTTGCGCGACTCGCGGGTGAAGGTCACCACGGTCATGGAGTCCAGCTCGAATCCCAGGTAGTGATGGAGCAACAGCAGGCGCAGCACCAGCGAGGTCGACTTGCCGGCCCCGGCCCCGGCGATCACCGCAGTGGCCGGAGTGTCGCTGAAGATCATCTTCCATTGCGCGGCGCTGGGCTGGGCCTCGGGCGCCAGCAAGCGCGCGACATCGGCCTTGAAGCGCTTCTTCAGCTCGGCCCCCAAGGGCAGGCGCCAATCGTCGAACAACCGGTCGTCGACGCCAGGGGGCCGATGCTCGGTATCGCGGCTGTCGCGGATCAGCAACACCTGGCGCCCCTCCTCCAGGCCTTCGAGGCGCCCCTCGCGGTAGCCGTACTCCACGCCCGCAGTATGGCCACTGCGAAAGCCATCGGCCTGGCCGTGCAGCCAGGAAGCCCGATGCTGGGCTCGCAGGCGGGTCAGGCCGTGGCCGAAGAAGCGCGCCGCCAGGCGCTTGAACAACGACATCTGGGCCAGGGGCATGAGCTCGGGGGGCAGATCGGGGGTGTGTTGCGACACGCGGACTCCAGGGTGTGGTGCTTGAGCGGTAATGGTCGCCGGATTTTCTCGGAGCATCCAGCGAATTGCTTGCAGGTCATTAACTTAAGCGATGAACCGAAGGTTTGACACCAGCTTTTGGCCCGATAAAGCATCTAATTTATCGATTTGATAAAGGCACTTTTTGCGCTTTTTATCGATTAATGACTGATAGAAGATGCACGCCATCAACCCACGGCTATCGTCCTTGGCCAGGTGCAACGTGCCATGACGAGCCTTGATCAGGAGACGATCATGCTTGAACTCAGACCCTTCAGCTCCCTGGGCGGCGCCAACCACGGCTGGCTGGATGCCCATCATCACTTTTCCTTCGCCGAGTACTACGACCCCGAGCGCATGCACTGGGGCAACCTGCGGGTCTGGAACGACGATGTGATCGCCCCCGGCACCGGCTTCCCGCAGCATCCGCACCGGGACATGGAGATCATCACCTATGTGCGCGAAGGCGCCATCAGCCACCAGGACAACCTGGGCAACAAGGGGCGTACCGAGGCTGGCGACGTGCAGGTGATGAGTGCCGGCACCGGCATTGCCCACAGCGAGTACAACCTGGAAGACACTCCCACCAAGATCTTCCAGATCTGGATCATCCCCAACCAGGCCGGTTCTGCACCGTCCTGGGGCGCCAAGCCGTTTCCCAAGGGCCAGCGCGAAGGCTTCGTGACCCTGGCCAGCGGCAAGGACGGCGATGTGGAGAGCCTGCGCATCCGTGCCGATGCGCGGTTGGTGGCAGCCAACCTCAAGGCCGGTGAAAGCGCCGAGTACCACCTGGACAACGGCCGCCGGGCCTACCTGGTGCCGGCCACCGGGGTCATCGAGATCAATGGCTTGCGCGCCGAAGCTCGCGACGGCGTGGCCGTGCAGGATGAACGGGTGCTACGGGTAACCGCAGTACAGGACAGCGAGATCGTCCTGGTGGACCTGGCCTGAGACCGGGCACGGCACAGCGGCAAATAAAAAGGGGCGACCATGATGGTCGCCCCTTTTTCATTGCCGGCAATCGCCTGATCAGTTGCCGCTGATGGCGCCATCCACCAGGGTCTGGGCTTCCTGCACCAGTTGCTTGAGGTGATCGTCGCCGATGAAGCTTTCGGCGTAGATCTTGTAGATGTCCTCGGTGCCCGACGGTCGTGCGGCGAACCAGCCGTTCTCGGTCATCACCTTCAAGCCGCCAATGGCCTGGTCGTTGCCCGGAGCGTGGCTGAGGATCTGCTGGATGGGCTCGCCCGCCAGCTCGGTGGAGGTCACCTGCTGTGGCGACAGCTTGCTCAGCAACGCTTTCTGTTGCGGGTTGGCCTTGGCATCGACCCGTATCGAGAACGGCTCGCCCAGCTCATCGCACAATGCACGATAGGCCTGGCTCGGATCGCGGCCCGTGCGGGCGGTCATTTCCGCCGCCAGCAACGCTGGGATCAGGCCGTCCTTGTCGGTGCACCACACCCCGCCATCCCGACGCAGGAACGAAGCACCCGCGCTTTCTTCGCCACCAAAGCCCAGGGAACCGTCGAACAAGCCGTCGGCAAACCACTTGAAGCCCACCGGCACTTCATACAGGCGCCGGCCCAGGCGGGCCGCCACACGGTCGATCAGGCCACTGCTGACCACGGTCTTGCCCACTGCGGCATCGGCGCGCCATTGCGGACGATTCTGGAACAGGTAGTCGATGGATACCGCCAGGTAGTTGTTCGGTGCCAGCAGGCCCCCGCTGGGGGTGACGATGCCGTGGCGGTCGTGGTCCGGGTCGCAGGCGAAGGCCACGTCGAAGCGCTCCTTCAGGCCGATCAGGCCCTGCATGGCGTGGCTGGAGGATGGGTCCATGCGGATCTGCCCGTCCCAGTCCACCGACATGAAGCGGAAAGTGGCGTCGACTTCACGGTTCACCACGTCCAGGTCCAGCTGGTAGTGCTCGGCGATCGCCGACCAGTAGCGCACCCCCGCTCCACCCAGCGGATCCACGCCCAGGCGCAGCTTGGCGTTGCGGATGGCCTCCAGGTCGATGACGTTGACCAGGTCGGCGACATAGCTGTTGAGGTAGTCGTGGCGATGGGTAGTGTCGGCCTTCAGCGCCTGCTCATGGCTGATGCGCTTGACCCCGGCGAGTCGGGCCGCCAGCAGTTCGTTGGCCTTGGCCTCGATCCACTTGGTGATATGGGTATCGGCCGGGCCGCCGTTGGTGGGGTTGTACTTGAAGCCACCGCTTTGTGGCGGGTTGTGCGACGGCGTAATGACGATGCCGTCCGCCAGGCCCGAGGTGCGACCGCGGTTGTAGCAGAGGATGGCGTGGGACACCGCCGGCGTCGGGGTGTATTCGTCGCCAGCGGCGATCATCACGGTCACGCCGTTGGCCGCCAGCACTTCCAGGGCGCTGGCCCCGGCCGGGGTGGAAAGGGCGTGGGTATCGATCCCCAGGAACAGCGGGCCATCGATGCCCTGGGCTTCGCGGTACAGGCAGATGGCCTGGCTGATGGCCAGGACGTGCCATTCATTGAAACTCAGGTCGAACGAACTGCCACGGTGCCCGGAGGTACCGAAGGCCACGCGCTGGGTTGGAACCGATGCATCGGGCTGACCGGTGTAGTACGCCGTCACCAGTCGCGGGATGTCGACCAACAATTGCGTGGGTGCCGGTTTGCCCGCAAAAGGACTGAGAGTCATGCAAAACCTCAAAAAAAGGATGGTTCGGAAATGCCGCGCAGTTTACTGGCAGTTCGACCATTGCGCGACGGAATCTATCCCGGAATCGACAGCAAGATTTATCGACGGGCATACGCCAGCAATACCGGCCAAGTGCGGCATGCCAGGGGAAGGTGGGAAGGGAAAAGCACCAGGCCCCGCGACTGGGGGCCTGGGATCGGGTCAGACCGGCTCGACCTGCAAGGCGACTCGTTCGCGGCATGGGCATTCGTCCATGTAGCGGTGCGCCTGGACGAACTCGCTGAACGGGAACACCCGGGTCTTGAGCGGCAGCAATACCCGGTCGGCGGTCAACTGGTTGATGTCGCGCAGGGCGCGCTGCAGCGCCACCTGGTCCTGGCTGATGCCCAGCTCGGGCTTGCCGGTGAAGTTGCCGATGCAGTGCACGAAGAACTGGATGTTCTTCTGGAACGCCGCGCAAGCCGGGAACGGTGTCTGGTTGCCGCCCTGCAGGCCGTACAGCACCAGGCTGCCACGGGGCGCCAGGACATCGCCGAGCATCGACATCTGCGGCCCGCCGAGGCCATCGAAGACCACGTCGACCCCACGACTGTCGGTGAGCTTGTTGACCTGCAGCAGCAGGTCCTGCTCCTCGGTGACTATGACTTTTTCCGCCCCCAGGGACAGCAGGTATTCACGCTCCTCGGCATTCTTGGTGACCGCGATCACCCTTGCGCCCAAGGCCTTGCCCAGTTGCACGAAGGCCGGTCCGGCGCAGTGGCTGGCATCGGTGACCAGGGCGAACTGCCCGGGCTTGACCCGGGCCAGGTCGGCGTAGGCGAAATAGGCGATCAGCAACGGCGTGTAGTGTACCGCCGCCTCGATCGGGCTCAAGACCTCCGGATAACGAGTCAGGGCCGAGCGCGGCAAGACGATCTGCTCGCCATACACCGGATAGTCGTTGGGACTCTCGGCGGGGAAACTGGCGACCTTGTCGCCCACCGCCAGGTCCTCGACCCCATCGCCCACGGCGGTGACCACGCCGGCCATCTCGTGGCCCAGGCCGGAAGGCAGCCGGGCATGGGAGGAAGCCAGGTTCTGCCGCCAGAGCACGTCATACCAACTGATACCGATGGCTTCGACTCGTACCTGCACTTCGCCTGGCGCAGGCAACGAGGCCGCATGCTCTTCGCACTTGAGCACCTCGGCCGCTCCAAACTTGTGAAAACGAATCGTGCGGGACATCGCAAACCTCGTCAAAAAATAACCTCTAATGCCGCGGACTTTATCCGGGCTTTGCAAGCAAGACTATCAGTGCCTATTAATAGTCGACATGCCTGTCATCGATTCCGTGCCCTTGAAAATCGGGGCTGGGCGGGCTGCGAGCCGCCTGCCAGGCAATTAGCCGGTGCAGAGTAGCAGCCTTTACCCGTAAGATTCACGCCGGCCATTGTTTCGATATGGCCGCTCCAGTCAAGTTCGCTGAATCTGCCAGGACTCCAGATGAATCGTAATGACCTGCGTCGTGTCGACCTGAATCTGTTGATCGTGTTCGAAACATTGATGCACGAACGCAGTGTGACCCGCGCCGCCGAGAAACTGTTCCTTGGCCAGCCCGCCATCAGCGCGGCCCTGTCGCGCCTGCGCAATCTGTTCGACGACCCACTGTTCGTACGTACCGGCCGCAGCATGGAGCCCACAGCCCGGGCGACGGAGATCTTCGCCCTGCTGTCCCCGGCCCTGGACTCGATCTCCACCGCCGTGAGCCGCGCCGCCGAGTTCGACCCAGCCACCAGCAATGCGGTATTTCGCATCGGCCTGTCCGACGACGTCGAGTTCGCCCTGCTGCCGATGCTGCTCAAGCGCCTGCGCGCCGAAGCCCCGGGCATCGTGCTGGTGGTGCGCCGGGCCAACTACCTGCTGATGCCCTCGCTGCTGGCTTCCGGGGAGATTTCCATCGGCGTCAGCTACACCACCGACCTGCCGGCCAACGCCAAGCGCAAGGTCCTGCGCCGCAGCATGCCCAAGCTGCTGCGCGCCGACACCGTGCCCGGTCCCCTGGGCCTGGACGACTTCTGCGCCCGCCCCCACGCCCTGGTGTCGTTCGCCGGCGACCTGAGCGGCTTCATCGATGAAGAGCTGGAAAAACTCGGGCGCAAGCGCCACGTCGTGCTCGCGGTGCCGCAGTTCAACGGCCTGAGCACCCTGTTGGCCGGCACCGATATCCTCGCCACCGTCCCCGACTACACCGCCGAGGCCCTCACCGCCGCCGGCGGCGTACGCGCCGAGGACCCGCCCCTGCCGGTGCGCAGCTTCGAAATGCACATGGCCTGGCGCGGCTCCCAGGACAACGACCCGGGCGAGCGCTGGTTGCGCTCACGGATCCAGATGTTCTTCGGCGACCCGGATAGTCTTTAGGCGTCGTCTGACAGACTGTTTAGCTGATCATTTCTGGCTTTTCATAGGCCACGGAGATCCATTCACTTCCAGACGATTGCTACATTGGGGGCATATCTGAGGGCATGCTTTGGATGGTTTGAGAAGGATGCCCCCACCAGAAATGTTGGTGGTGATGGAAGGATACTGCTTCGCGGATACATCGCAGGGCAGCACCTACCTCCCTCACCGGCTCTCCAGCACCTGCTTGCCCACCCCATAAGCCGTCCCGCTGATCCCCAGAAAAATCAACCAGGTCGGATCGAACACCGGATAGCTCAACTGCTGCTGTACATGGAAGATTCCCACCACCACCAGCAGGATATTCACCACCACCGCCTGGTAGCGATGCAGTTGCTTGCGCTCATCGAAGCCGGTTAGAAGGTCGTACCAGAACCCACGACTCGGCACATAGCCGCGGCCGCTCGGGGCATTGCGGTCGGTGATCCAGGACAGTCCTGCCGTGCCGATACTGATGCCGAGCAAGACCAGCAGCGATCCATCTATCCGGCGCAGATCCCCATACAACAGCCACAGGAACAGCCCAGTGGCGACGGCGAAGGTGAACCACAATGCCATTTGGGTGCGACTAAGGCTGAAGGACGCGCGCACGGGTTTCCAGTCGTGCTTGAGCAGCGCCAGGCCAAAGCATGTGGCATCGACGTCCGCCGTCTCGAGCGGCTCGCCAGCGAGTGCCTTGCTGGCCAGGTCGTCGTAGCGCAGGACATCGGTTCCGTCGTAGCCGGGGTATTCCTTGAGGTACTGGTTTCGTGTCGTATCGTCCGGAAACTGCGCCAGCCTGGTCCGGAGCTTGCGGGCTTCTTTCCACCACGGTGGGATCGTCGAGTCCGGCTCGTCACGCAGGGTGTCCGTCGCCCTGCCGACATACACGATGGCGGCGATGGCCAGCACGACCAGCAAAAGCGCCAGCGCTAGCCTGGGTCCGGTGGTGATGCTCACCGATGTGGCCTGACCACGCGATGGAATCAATGTCAGCGCGGCATCGTTGCTGGACCATCCGAGTGCCGCATACAGGTCCGTCGGGTCGAACAGAGCCCCGTCGGCATACAGCATGGACCACAGGCGCTGGGTTTCCGGTCCCTGGCGGATCCGGAACCTGAGCTGGACATATTGATCAACCGTTTCGGAGGCGATCAGCAAGGCATCGCTGGGTAAGGGTACGCCATTGAGATACAGCACGAATGCCCCGCTTAACGCTCCCTGCGACGTCTGCAAGGCGGTGAACGCCATTTTGTCCACGGCAATGATTAAGTCGCCGGTGCCGACTAGCGGACGAGCGTCGCTACCCAGGTTGGCGCAAGCCGGATTGTGGTTGCTTTCTCCCGTCCTGAGTGTCGCGTTCTTTTTGTCGTCCGGTCTGCTTTCGAAAAGTCCTGAATCCCTCACTGCTATGCATTGTGTCACCAGTTGCGGCGTTTCCATGCCTGACGCGCCGGAGGCACACAGATTCAGTGCCAACAGTGCGCCTATGAGTCGCCACGAAGTTTTCATCATCGCAATCGCCCTCTTCTTTCGATAAACCGCAGCTCAATGCGTCCGCTGCTGCTCAGTCCCTGTGCCGCACCTCAACCGTTTATGGATATTGGTGGCGATACCGAGATGATCCTGGCCTGGACCTCATGCAACCCACGCAACGCGTCTTCGCTTGCGGCGGTGTCGGGCGACAGCGGGTCGGCCCCGAAGAGCCAGTCCAGGTCCAGGGTGTTGTTGAAACTGTGGAGAGCGCTGTCATCTTTGGTCAGCGAAGTCGCAAGCATCGCGACCTCCAGCCAGAGTTCACGGTCCAGCCCGTCCTTGAATTTCGCCGGCTCGACAGTCATGACCAGTCCCTGCATCGCGTACGCGCCCCACGGAGTTCCGAGCCATTGAGCGACCATCGCCTGCCGCTTACCGTTGCGGTCGACAGCCCACGCTCCGAGGCTCTGGACGTTCCCGGCATCATCGATAATGAGATCCGCGCCGAACGTAGCCCACTCGCCGACAGACGTGCTCTTCAATTCCAGCACACCGGCCTCGCTGGTCTTCGATCTCTCGGGACGCAGGCCCAAGCGAAGCTCCACCAGTCTGGAACGTGCCTCTGGATTGGCAACCAGCCGCAGATTCAGAGACAGCAGCGTTCGTGTCCCGGGCGTCGGCGGTATGGCGATACCCGGTGCAACCAGGTCCAGATAACCAAACTTGTATTGATCTGGTATGCCCACGACCCCCCGGCCAAGAATGACGGCCGGGGTCTCGAATTCGATCACCCGCACCCGCCCGTTTTTGACGTCAGGCACGACGCCCGAAATCCCCTGGAGGCTGTTGGAACCGAGCAGGTACAGTGCCGTCGGCCGCTCCAGCGGCCGCCCGAGGCCTGCACGCATCTCGCTGAACAACACGGCAAGATGACGCTGGGTGTGGGTTGGGAATGGCTGCATCCCTTGAGCAGGTCTGAGCCAGACGCGCTCGCTGGCAAACTTCCTCCCGTTGAACGTCAATACGCCGTTCTCTAGGTGCGCCTGCAAATCCTTGACCTGCCAGGCCTTGCCCATTTTCAGTGGGCTGTCATCTGCAACAAAAACGCTGGCGAAGTTGCGGTTGGTTCTTGCCCAGTGCATCGATGTGCTCTGGCTGAGGCTGATTTCGCACGTCCACTGGAGTTCATCCTGCGCAACGACCTTCACGTCGGCAAAGCCATGAGCGGATGGCAATGTCCATTCGATACTTGCCAGCAATTTCGGGGCGTTGCCGGCGCCTCGTTCCTCGGCCGTCGGCGGCACCAGGAAAACCGAAAGCAATGCTCGCCGTTCGTTCATTGGCACATGCAGCAACGCGCATTGGCAGCCGGTGATGCCCTTGGTCGTGGGCAGGCGCAGCAATGACATGCGCTGTTCCCCGGTCGCAGTCATGTCAAGTATCCGCCAATCCAGGGTGACCTCCCATGGCGTTGTGGACATGCCGATTTCAACAAGGTCCATCGCGCCGCCCTCTGAGCCAATAGAGAGCGTGCCTTGCATGCCAGGCAGTTGAATCCAGCAGTTGCGGGTCATGTCCGGCGGGTTCAGCCAGTCGATGCTACTGACCAGCCAGTGCGGATGAAGGTAGCGCCGCAAGCCGACACTGAGGAAATGTTCCTCCAGTTCGAGTGACTGCATGGCCGGTACGCCGTTGGCATCGACCTCCAGGCTCACCGGATCGAGCACCAGCGCCGTATTCGGGAATGCCGGTGCCGCGACCGCGTCGGATTCAAAGGTAAGGCCGATCGGCCCCTCGACGGAGAGCATCGCGCTCTTACCCTTGGCTTCGTCGTAGGCTTCGTAGGCAAGGCGGGGATCGCGGCCGATTTCTTTGCGTATGTCAGCAGCGTGGACAACCCCGTTGGCACCAGTGGACATGGCATATCCGACGCCCGAGCGAACCTCGGCGATCACGCGATCCGCCAGCCCGCCATGGGCGAAGGGCCGTTCCTGGAGAATGGCCATCAGCGGAGGCGTTCGTGCCTCGCCCTCCTCCGGCGACTGGGTCAGTGGAATCAGGGCGCGCAACTGTGGCCGGGTCAACTCGATGCGAGTCGCTTCGGCAAGCATCGCCACACGCAGCCAGGCGCCTTCGAGGTCGTTGGACCACGCCTGGCACTGCCCGTCAGCCTCACGCAGCAACGCGGCGCAGTAACGAGAATGCAGGGTGAAGCGATGGCGGAACACGGTAGCCGAGGGTTTGTCCCAATGAACGGTGTGCAGGATGGTGCTGGCCGGCGCGGGCAGCAGATTGATCGTGGACGACTGACCATCCCTGTCGCGCCCGGCGAAGGCCTGTGTCTCGAAGTTGGCCAACTGACTGTTGCCGGTGAGCAAACGCGAAGCGCGACCGGGCTTTTCGACCTTGAAGTCGTTCTCCTTGGGATTGATCCAGGCGTAGATCGGCCGACCGTCGAAGCGCCAGCGTTGGGTCAGAATGGTGATCGCGCCCAGTTGCCGCCATTGCCATGCCCTGGCGTAGGAGGGATCAGCCTTGAGCACATAGCTGCGCGCGGTACCGGCTGCCTCATAGTGGATATCGGAGCGGGCCAGTTTTTTCCATTCTTCAAGGGGCGCCGACAACACCTGCATACTTTCGATCAGTACTCTTGCGCCATCGAACACCACGAGGTCGCCATTCCTGCCTATGGCCAATGTCTCCAGGCGGCTGTCGAGCACTCCCGACTTCGCGCTGAACAGTCCGGATTCGACTTGTGGTCTCGCGAACAACTGGACACAAGTGCCAGCGGGGATCTGCAATGATTTACCGTCAAATGAAAGTGCCTGGCCGGCGTTCATGGCGAAGCTGGTGACGTTCAGGGAGTGCCGACATTTCTCGTTCACCTGTTTCAGGATATCTTTAATGCGCCCCTTATCGAGTAGCGTACCCAGACCGGTTCCAAGACTCGCGAGGATCTCGCCCAGTGATGGAATTTCCATCTGATACACCGCCTGGGGTTTGAGCTCCGGCCGCTGACTCAGTCGTTCAGTGGAATCCATCAGCCCATCCAGTACCACCACGTCCAGGCGCACACTGCTTACTGCGGGATCGAGCAGTGCGTCCAGTAATTTGCCAAGCTCCAGATCGCGCGAACGGTCGATGTTGGCGGCTTCGAGCAGACACAGGAAGGGTTCGATTTGTTTGTCGTCCGCCAGGCCCGTAAACACTTCATGGCGAAGGGCCGGATTGGCGATCCAGCGCACGAAGTCGCTGTAGGGCACTCGTGGGAAATTCACGTCGAGGGTGGCGGCTCTACCGAAAGGAGCCCGCCATCCCTCGCCTGCGAGCCCCGTGAATGGCGCCCCAGCAGGGGCAGGTTCTCCACTTTCGGCCCCTGCTCCGTGGCCCCCTCTTCCGAGGCGGCTGGGTCAGGGAACCTGACGGGGGCCAAGTCCGGGG
>NZ_JBJJLO010000080.1:0-31410 GCF_046230915.1 Pseudomonas sp. KCJK8993 | reverse complement strand
GCCATGGCCGAGAAGCTGGGGTTCGATGCCTATGGCGTCAGCGAGGATATGCCGGATCCGGTGGCTCGTGCCATTGGTCAGTTGCTCGATCATCTGCAGGCGGTCGATGGTCGCCTGGAAGGCATCTGCGGCGCCCTGAAGGGTCTGGGTAGCGACTATTGCGCCAACGACTTGCCTGCGCTGCGCGAGGAAGACTTCGCTGGCGTCAAGGACAAGAGCGACAGCCGGGTCGGTTGAAGCCGGTGTCTCGGCTCCTGGGCTCAGGAGTCAAGGCGTCCACCAATAAAGGGCGCGTTGGCCAGAAACGGACCCGTAGGTCGGTTGTCGCCATCCGCTGTGCCATTACGTCGCAGACTTTGCTATGATTCGCGCGCTCTTTTGCGGGTAAACCCGACTAAAGTAGTTGGTCTTATAGTTGACTCGATTACTCGGGTATTGCATACTCGCCTCCATTCCGAAACTCCGTGGTACTTGTCCATGCGACTGACTACTAAAGGCCGATATGCGGTGACCGCCATGCTTGATCTGGCGTTGCACGCGCAACATGGCCCGGTCTCCTTGGCCGATATCTCTGAGCGCCAAGGCATCTCCCTGTCCTATCTCGAGCAGCTTTTCGCCAAGTTGCGCCGTAGCAACCTGGTATCCAGTGTCCGGGGGCCCGGTGGCGGCTATCAGCTGTCACGCGACATGCAGGGGATCCAGGTAGCCCAGGTGATCGATGCGGTGAACGAATCGGTCGATGCGACCAAATGCCAGGGATTGGGCGATTGCCATGCCGGTGACACCTGTCTCACCCATCACCTGTGGTGCGATCTGAGCCTGCAGATTCACGAATTTCTGAGCGGTATCAGCTTGGCCGACCTTGTAACCCGCCGTGAGGTGCAAGAAGTGGCCCAGCGTCAGGACCAGCGCCGTTGTAATGGCAAGGCGCCGCGCCTGGACAAGATTGAAGCGTCCGCCGTCGAATGACAGCCGAAGAGCTAGCGGCACGCCAGCCAGCCTGATTTAGGAGAGAGTCCATGAAATTGCCGATTTACCTTGATTACTCAGCGACCACGCCAGTCGATCCGCGTGTAGCGCAAAAGATGAGTGAATGCCTGCTGGTCGACGGGAACTTCGGTAACCCGGCGTCGCGCTCCCACGTGTTTGGCTGGAAAGCCGAAGAGTCGGTGGAAAACGCCCGTCGCCAAGTGGCTGACCTGGTCAACGCCGACCCGCGTGAAATCGTCTGGACTTCCGGTGCCACCGAGTCCGACAACCTGGCTATCAAGGGGGTCGCGCATTTCTACCACACCAAGGGCAAGCACCTGATCACCTCGAAGATCGAGCACAAGGCTGTCCTGGACACCATGCGCCAACTCGAGCGCGAAGGCTTCGAAGTGACCTACATCGAGCCGGGTGAAGACGGCCTGATCACTCCGGCCATGGTGGAAGCCGCTCTGCGTGACGACACCATCCTGGTTTCGATCATGCATGTGAACAACGAGATCGGCACCATCAACGACATCGCCGCCATCGGCGAACTGACCCGCTCCAAGGGCATCCTGTTCCATGTCGACGGCGCTCAGTCCACCGGCAAGGTCGAGATCGACCTGCAGGCGCTGAAGGTCGACCTGATGTCGTTCTCTGCCCACAAGACCTACGGCCCCAAGGGGATCGGCGCGCTGTACGTGAGCCGCAAGCCACGTGTGCGCCTGGAAGCCACCATGCACGGTGGTGGTCATGAGCGCGGCATGCGTTCCGGGACCCTGGCTACCCACCAGATCGTCGGCATGGGTGAAGCCTTCCGCGTCGCCAAGGAAGACATGGCGGCCGAGAACGCTCGCATCCAGGCACTGAGCGACCGCTTCTACAAGCAGGTCGAGCACCTGGAAGAGCTGTACGTCAACGGCAGCATGACTGCTCGTGTACCGCACAACCTGAACCTGAGCTTCAACTACGTCGAAGGCGAGTCGCTGATCATGGCGCTCAAGGACCTGGCGGTGTCGTCCGGTTCGGCTTGTACTTCGGCCTCGCTTGAGCCTTCGTACGTATTGCGCGCCCTGGGCCGTAACGACGAGCTGGCGCATAGCTCGATCCGCTTCACCTTCGGCCGCTTCACCACCGAAGAAGAAATCGACTACGCCGCGCAGAAAGTCTGCGAGGCCGTCACCAAGCTGCGCGCCCTGTCGCCGCTGTGGGACATGTACAAAGATGGCGTCGATATCTCGAAGATCGAGTGGGCGGCACACTGAATTTAAGTCGCCGCACAGGGTTCTGCAGGGCGTATCGACAAGGCGATTTGCGGAATTCCAGAGCGACTCTCTGATGAGTGAGGATTAAGAATCATGGCTTACAGCGAAAAGGTCATCGACCACTACGAGAACCCGCGTAACGTCGGCAAGATGAACGCGGAAGATCCGGATGTCGGCACCGGCATGGTCGGTGCTCCAGCCTGTGGCGACGTGATGCGCCTGCAGATCAAGGTCAACGAGCAGGGCATCATCGAAGATGCCAAGTTCAAGACCTACGGCTGCGGCTCGGCCATCGCTTCCAGCTCCCTGGCCACCGAGTGGATGAAGGGCAAGACCCTGGACGAAGCCGAGACCATCAAGAACACCCAGCTGGCTGAAGAGCTGGCCCTGCCTCCAGTGAAGATCCACTGCTCGGTACTCGCCGAGGACGCCATCAAGGCTGCCGTTCGCGACTACAAGCAGAAGAAAGGCCTGATCTAACCGATCGGCTTTCACAGATTTGGCGACAAGTAAGGAGTCACGATGGCTATCAGCATGACAGAAGCGGCTGCTCAACACGTGCGACGCTCCCTCAACGGGCGCGGCAAGGGTGATGGGATTCGCCTGGGTGTTCGCACCACGGGCTGTTCCGGCCTTGCCTATGTGCTGGAGTTCGTCGACGAGATCGGCGAGGACGACCAGGTGTTCGAAAGTCACGGCGAGAAAGTGATCATCGACCCCAAGAGCCTGTCCTACCTGGATGGCACTGAGCTTGATTTCGTCAAGGAAGGGTTGAACGAAGGCTTCAAGTTCAACAACCCCAACGTGCGCGGTGAGTGTGGCTGCGGCGAAAGCTTCAACGTCTGAGGCTGCTTGTGGGTACTCCTTGTCATTTCGCCTTATTTGAGTTGCAGCCGACTTTTCGCCTGGATCTCGAGCAGTTGGCCGCGCGCTACCGTGAGTTGGCGCGCGCAGTCCATCCCGATCGGTTTGCCGACGCCCCCGAGCGTGAGCAGCGCCTGGCCCTGGAGCGGTCCGCCAGCCTCAACGAGGCCTACCAGACCCTCAAGAGCCCTCCCAAGCGTGCCCGTTATCTCCTGGCCCTCAAGGGCGGCGAGCTGCCGCTTGAGGTCACGGTGCACGACCCCGAGTTTCTTCTGCAGCAGATGCAGTGGCGCGAAGAGCTCGAGGACTTGCAGGACTGTGCCGATCTGTCGGGGGTGGCGGGGTTCAAGCGCCGGCTCAAGGCCGCCCAGGAACAGCTGAACGAAAGCTTCGCAGCCTGTTGGGACGATGCCGCGCAGCGCGAGCAGGCCGAGCGCCTGATGCGGCGCATGCAGTTCCTCGACAAGCTCACCTACGAAGTGCGCCAGTTAGAAGAGCGCCTCGACGATTAACCTAGTGCCGCTCCGGTCGCACGCCTGATATACAGATAAGTCCAGATAGACATGGCCCTACTGCAGATCGCTGAACCCGGCCAAAGTCCTCAACCGCACCAGCGTCGCCTGGCTGTGGGGATCGACTTGGGTACTACCAATTCGCTGGTCGCTGCGTTGCGCAGCGGTCTTTCCGAGCCGCTGTCCGACGCGCAGGGCCAGGTGATCCTGCCCTCCGCCGTGCGCTACCACGCCGATCGTGTCGAGGTGGGTGAGTCCGCCCGGTTGGCGGCTCCCGCCGATCCCCTGAATACCGTGCTGTCGGTCAAGCGCCTGATGGGCCGTGGCCTGGCTGACGTCAAGCAGTTGGGCGAGCAGCTTCCCTATCGTTTTGTCGGCGGTGAATCGCATATGCCGTTCATCGACACGGTGCAGGGGCCGAAGAGTCCGGTGGAAGTCTCCGCCGAGGTGCTCAAGGTGCTGCGCCAGCGGGCCGAAGCGACCCTGGGCGGCGAGCTGGTCGGTGCGGTGATCACCGTTCCCGCCTATTTTGACGATGCCCAGCGGCAAGCGACCAAGGATGCTGCCAAGCTGGCCGGCCTGAACGTGCTGCGCCTGCTCAACGAGCCAACGGCAGCTGCCGTGGCCTATGGCCTGGACCAGCAGGCCGAAGGGGTCGTGGCTATCTACGACCTGGGTGGCGGGACCTTCGATATCTCCATCCTGCGCCTGACCGGCGGTGTCTTCGAGGTGCTGGCTACAGGTGGCGATACCGCCCTGGGTGGCGACGATTTCGATCATGCCATCGCCAGCTGGATCATCCAGGGCGCCGGCTTGTCCTCCGACTTGGACCCGGGCGCCCAGCGTAACCTGTTGCAGATTGCCCGGGGGGCCAAGGAAGCCTTGACCGACGCCGCTTCGGTGGACGTCGAGTATGGCGGCTGGCGCGCCGCGCTGACCCGCGGGGCATTCGATGAATTGATCGAGCCGATGGTCGCTCGCAGCCTCAAGGCTTGTCGTCGCGCGGTGCGTGACTCCGGCGTCGAGCTCGACGAAGTGCGGGCCGTGGTCATGGTCGGTGGTTCGACTCGTGTGCCGCGGGTGCGTGAGGCGGTCGCCGAGATGTTCGGTCGCCAGCCGCTGACCGAGATCGATCCGGATCAGGTGGTGGCCATAGGGGCCGCGATCCAGGCCGATACCCTGGCGGGCAACAAGCGTGACGGCGGCGAGTTACTGCTGCTGGACGTGATTCCGCTGTCCTTGGGGCTGGAAACCATGGGCGGGCTGATGGAGAAGGTGATTCCGCGCAACACTACCATCCCGGTCGCGCGAGCCCAGGATTTCACCACCTACAAGGATGGCCAGACGGCCATGATGATCCATGTGCTACAGGGTGAGCGCGAACTGATCAGCGACTGCCGCTCCCTGGCGCGTTTCGAGTTGCGTGGCATTCCACCAATGGTGGCTGGTGCGGCGAAGATCCGGGTGACCTTCCAGGTGGATGCCGATGGCCTGCTCAGCGTTTCCGCGCGGGAACTGGGTTCGGGAGTCGAAGCCAGTATCCAGGTCAAACCGTCCTACGGGCTGACCGACGGCGAGATCGCCCGGATGCTCAAGGATTCCTTTCAGTACGCCGGTGATGACAAGGTCGCCCGCGTACTGCGTGAGCAGCAGGTGGATGCCCAGCGCCTGCTCGAGGCGGTGCAGGGGGCCCTGGAGGCCGACGGCGACCGCTTGCTGGACGCCGAGGAGCGCATGGTCATCGAGTTGCAGATGCAGGAACTGAGTGAATTGATGCGTGGCACCGATGGTTATGCCATCGAGCAGCAGACCAAGCGTCTGTCGCAAGTGACCGACGCTTTTGCTGCCCGCCGCCTGGATTCGACGGTGAAAGCCGCCCTGGCGGGGCGCAACCTGAATGAGATCGAGGAATAACTGATGCCGCAGATCATTTTTCTGCCCCACGCCGTGTTCTGCCCGGATGGCCTGGTCGTCGAAGTCGAGCCCGGTGTCTCGTTGCTCGAGGTTGCCCATGACAACCACATCGAGATCGAGAGCGCCTGCGGCGGTGTCTGCGCCTGCACTACCTGCCATTGCATCGTGCGCGAGGGCTTCGACTCGCTGAACGAGGCCGACGAGTTGGAAGAAGACTTGCTGGACAAGGCCTGGGGCCTGGAAGCCCAGTCGCGCCTGTCGTGCCAGGCTATCGTTGGCGATGAAGACCTGACCGTCGAAATTCCCAAGTACTCGCTCAACCATGCGGCCGAAGCGCCGCACTGATTCAAGGAGCCATCATGAGTCTGAAGTGGGTTGACGTACTGGAAATCGCGATCCAGCTGGCTGATTCCAAGCCGGATGTGGATCCGCGTTATGTGAATTTTGTCGATCTGCACAAGTGGGTTCTGGCATTGCCGGAGTTCAGTGACGATCCGGCTCGCGGAGGCGAGAAGGTTCTTGAAGCAATTCAGGCCGCCTGGATCGACGAAACTGACTGAATCCGCGGGCTACGCAGTTAGGCAATCCCTTTAAACCCGCGTATAATTCGCGGGTTTAATTTTTCGCTTTAATCACCGTTTCTGGAGTTACACCATGGCTGTTCAACGTACTTTCTCCATCATCAAGCCTGACGCTGTTGCAAAAAACGTCATCGGCAAGATCGTTTCCCGTTTTGAAGAAGCCGGCCTGCGCGTTGTAGCTTCGAAAATGAAGCAACTGTCCAAGGCCGAAGCCGAGGGTTTTTACGCTGAACACAGCGAGCGTGGCTTCTTCGGCGAACTGGTTGCCTTCATGACTTCCGGTCCGGTTGTGGTTCAGGTTCTGGAAGGCGAGAACGCCATCGCTCGCAACCGTGAGCTGATGGGCGCTACCAACCCAAAAGAAGCTGCCGCCGGCACCATCCGTGCTGACTTCGCCGAGTCCATCGACGCCAACGCCGTTCACGGTTCGGACTCCGAAGCGGCTGCTGCTCGCGAAATCGCTTACTTCTTCGCAGCTACCGAGGTGACCACTCGCTAAGCCGCCAGGCCTGTGAGTGAAGGGTGAAACCATGACTACATCGATCGGCAAAACTAACCTGTTGGGGCTTACTCAACCGGAAATGGAGAAATTCTTCGACTCGATCGGGGAGAAGCGTTTCCGTGCCGGTCAGGTAATGAAATGGATTCACCACTTTGGCGTCGACGATTTCGACGCCATGACGAATGTCGGCAAGGCCTTGCGTGAAAAGCTCAAGGCCGTTGCCGAGATTCGCGGTCCGGAAGTGGTCAGCGAGGACATCTCCAGCGACGGCACCCGCAAATGGGTGGTGCGCGTGGCGTCCGGCAGCTGTGTCGAGACCGTATACATTCCCCAGGGCAAGCGCGGCACCTTGTGCGTTTCGTCCCAGGCCGGCTGTGCCCTGGATTGCAGTTTCTGCTCCACCGGCAAGCAAGGCTTCAATAGCAACCTCACTGCCGCCGAAGTCATCGGCCAGGTGTGGATTGCCAACAAATCCTTCGGCAGCGTCCCGGCAACCGTCGATCGCGCCATCACCAACGTGGTGATGATGGGCATGGGCGAGCCGCTGCTGAACTTCGACAACGTCATCGCGGCCATGCACCTGATGATGGACGACCTGGGCTACGGCATCTCCAAGCGCCGGGTGACCCTGTCGACCTCCGGCGTGGTACCGATGATCGATGAGCTGGCCAAGCACATCGACGTCTCCCTGGCGTTGTCCCTGCACGCTCCCAACGATGCGCTGCGCAACCAGTTGGTACCGATCAACAAGAAGTACCCGCTGCAGATGCTGCTCGACTCGTGCCAGCGCTACATGTCGGCCCTGGGCGAGAAGCGTGTGCTGACCATCGAGTACACCCTGCTCAAGGACGTCAACGACCAGCCTGAGCACGCGGTGCAGATGATCGAGTTGCTCAAGGACATCCCTTGCAAGATCAACCTGATCCCGTTCAACCCGTTCCCTCACTCCGGCTACGAGCGTCCGAGCAACAACGCCATCCGGCGTTTCCAGGACCAGTTGCATCATGCCGGCTTCAACGTCACCGTGCGTACCACTCGCGGGGAAGACATCGATGCCGCTTGCGGCCAGTTGGTAGGCCAGGTGCTGGACCGCACCCGGCGCAGCGAACGCTATATCGCCGTGCGTGAATTGAGCGCCGACGCCGATATGCCGCAAAGCGTCGCGGCCCGTACCTGAGAGAGGATCTCCATGGTCTTGCGCCTAGCGCTGCTCCTGCTTGTTGCCAGTCTCTGCGCTGGCTGTGTCATGTCGGGCGATTCCAGTCCGATGGACACTGGCAAGGGCCGTGACGAGGCGCGCCAGGCCTATGTGCAGCTGGGGCTGGGCTATTTGCAGCAGGGCTTGGGCGAACAAGCCAAGGCCCCGCTGAAGAAGGCCCTGGAACTGGATCCCGACGATGCCGACGCCAACGCCGCCCTGGCGCTGGTGTTCCAGGCCGAAATGGAATCGGCCCTGGCTGACGTGCAGTTTCGCAAGGCCCTGGCAGCGCGTCCGCACGACCCCCGGATTCTCAATAACTACGGCAGCTTCCTGTTCCAGGAAAAGCGCTACGACGACGCGTACTCGCGTTTCGAGCAAGCCGCTGCGGATACCCTGTATCCTGGCCGTTCCCGGGTTCTCGAGAACCTTGGCATGACCGCCTCGAAGCTCGGCCAGCGCAAGCTGGCCCAGTCTCACCTGGAGAAGGCCTTGCGGCTGAATCACCAGCAGCCTCGCGCATTGTTGGAAATGGCTGAGTTGTCTTACGAAGACAGGCATTATGTGCCCGCGCGCGATTATTACGATCGTTTTAGCCTGCTTGGCGAACAAAATGCACGTAGTCTATTGCTCGGCGCGCGCCTGGCAACGGTGTTCGAAGATCACGAGAAGGCCTCCAGTTACGGTCTGCAACTTAAACGACTCTATCCCGGTACGCCGGAATATCAGCAATACCTGTCGGAGCAATGATGAAAGTGGCGCAACCCGAAGTTCAAGCAGCGACTAGCGTCAATCCCGGTGAGACCTTGCGCCAGGCTCGCGAAAGCAATGGTTGGGCGCTGGCGGACGTGGCCCACAAGCTCAATCTCACCGTGAGCTCGCTGAGCAACCTGGAAGCCGGCGCATTCGACAAGCTCCCGGGGCATACCTTCGCCCGCGGCTATATCCGTGCCTATGCCAAGTTGCTGGATATGGACCAGGCGACCCTGGTCCAGGCCTTCGACCAATACACCGGCACCGACTCCCAAGGCAGCAGCGTGCATGCCCTGGGGCGTATCGAAGAGCCGGTGCGGGTCTCCCATACCATCCTGAGGATCGTCAGCCTGCTGTTGCTGGTGGCCGTGGTTGGCGGTGGTTTCATCTGGTGGCAGGACCAGACCTCGCAACGCAGCAAGGAACTGGTCGGCCTGAGCCCTGAACATGTGGAAGTCGAGGGCGCCGACGGCAAGACCCAGATCCACCCGATCGATGAGCCGGAAGACCAGGCCGTTGCCGAAGGCCAGAGCGAAGCCGAGGCCAATGCCGCGCAGTTGGCCGGCGAGGCACCTGTCCAGACCCCGGCCCCGGTTGTGGCTCCGGCTGCCCCCGTCCAGGCGCCGGCAGTTGCACCAGCCACTGCGACCCATCCTGTGACGGCCCCGGCTACTGCCCCGGTGATCGCGGCCCCGGTCGTTGTGGCGCCAGTCCCGGCAACCACGGTCACCGCTCAGGCCAACGTGCCAGCGCCGACTGTCGCGGCTGCCGGCTCCGCTCAGGTACAGATCCAGTTCAGCGCCGATTGCTGGACCCAGGTCACCGATGGCAATGGCAAGATCCTGCTCAGCGCCCTCAAGCGCAAGGGCGAGAGCGTCGATGTCAGCGGCAAGCCACCTTTTGCCGTACGCCTGGGTTACGCCCGTGGCGCACAAATCAGCTACAACGGGCAGGCGGTGGATATCGCCCCGTTCACCACTGGCGAGACTGCTCGCCTGAAGTTAGGTCAATAAGTCATGCACGGCGAATCTCCAATCAAACGTCGCGAGTCCCGCAAGATCTGGGTCGGCTCGGTACCGGTGGGCGGCGATGCCCCGATCGCGGTGCAGAGCATGACCAACAGCGACACCAACGACGTAGCGGCAACCGTCGCCCAGATCAACCGCCTCGAAGCCGCCGGTGTCGATATCGTGCGGGTTTCGGTGCCGGACATGGACGCCGCCGAGGCGTTCGGCCGGATCAAGCAGCAGGTCAAGGTACCGTTGGTGGCCGACATCCACTTCGACTACAAGATCGCCTTGCGCGTAGCCGAGCTGGGCGTCGATTGCCTGCGGATCAACCCCGGCAACATCGGTCGCGAAGACCGGGTTCGCGCAGTGGTGGATGCCGCTCGTGACCGTGGTATCCCGATCCGTATCGGGGTCAACGCCGGTTCCCTGGAAAAGGACCTGCAGAAGAAGTACGGCGAGCCGACTCCGGCTGCGTTGGTAGAGTCGGCACTGCGTCATGTCGAACACCTCGAACGCCTGAATTTCCAGGACTTCAAGGTCAGCGTGAAGGCTTCCGACGTGTTCATGGCGGTCGAAGCCTACCGTTTGCTGGCCAAGGAAATCATTCAACCCTTGCACTTGGGCATCACTGAAGCCGGTGGATTGCGTTCAGGCACGGTGAAATCCGCCGTCGGCCTCGGTATGCTGCTGGCCGAAGGGATTGGCGATACCATTCGCATCTCGTTGGCAGCCGATCCGGTCGAGGAAGTGAAGGTCGGCTACGACATCCTCAAGTCCCTGCACCTGCGTTCCCGTGGCATCAACTTCATCGCCTGCCCGAGCTGCTCGCGGCAGAATTTCGATGTGGTGAAAACCATGAACGAGCTGGAAGGGCGCCTCGAGGACCTGCTGGTACCCATGGATGTCGCGGTGATCGGTTGTGTGGTCAACGGTCCGGGCGAAGCCAAGGAAGCCCATGTGGGCTTGACCGGCGGTACGCCGAACCTGATCTATATCGATGGCAAGCCGTCGCAGAAACTGACCAATGACAATCTGGTGGACGAGCTGGAAAAGCTGATCCGGCAGAAGGCGGCCGAAAAGGTCGAGGCCGACGCAGCGCTGATCGCTCGTGGCTAACCGAACGTATTAAGGATTCTTTGTGAGCAAGTCCCTGCAAGCCATTCGTGGCATGAACGACATCCTGCCCGAGCAGACGCCGCTGTGGCGCTACTTCGAAGGCACCGTGGCACGGTTGCTGGATAACTACGGTTACAAGCAGATCCGCATGCCGATCGTCGAGTTCACCGAGCTGTTCAAGCGCTCCATCGGCGAAGTCACCGACATCGTCGAAAAAGAGATGTACACCTTCGAGGACCGCAACGGCGACTCCCTGACCTTGCGTCCGGAAGGCACCGCCGCCTGTGTGCGCGCAGCGCTGGAGCATGGCCTGACCGGTGCCGGCCAGGTACAGAAGCTCTGGTACATCGGTCCGATGTTCCGCCATGAGCGTCCACAGAAAGGCCGTTATCGCCAGTTCCACCAGATCGGCCTGGAAGTGTTCAACCTGGACGGTCCGGACATCGATGCCGAACTGATCGTGCTGACCTGGCGCCTGTGGGGCGAGCTGGGCATCCGTGATGCGGTGAAGCTTGAACTCAACAGCCTGGGTACCGCCGAAGCCCGTGCACGTTATCGCGATGCCCTGGTGGAGTTCCTCTCCGCCCGCCATGAGCAGCTGGACGAAGACAGCCAGCGTCGCCTCAAGACCAACCCCCTGCGGGTGCTGGACACCAAGGATCCGGGCACCCAGGCGGTGCTGGTGGACGCGCCGAAGCTGGCCGACTACCTGGATGAAGAATCCCGGGTGCATTTCGAAGGCCTCAAGGCCCGCCTGGAAGCCGCTGGCATCCCCTATGTGATCAATCCGAAGCTGGTGCGTGGCCTGGACTATTACAGCAAGACCGTCTTCGAGTGGGTGACCGACAAGCTCGGTGCCCAGGGCACTGTCTGCGCCGGCGGCCGCTACGATGGCCTGGTGGAGCAGATGGGTGGCAAGCCGACCCCGGGCGTGGGTTTCGCCATGGGTATCGAGCGCCTGGTGCTGATGCTGGAGACCCTGGAACGGGTGCCGGCAGAGATCTCCCGCCAGGTGGATGTCTACCTGTGTGCCTTTGGCGAGGCCGCCGAACTGGCGGGCCTGGCCCTGAGCGAGCGGGTTCGCGACCAACTGCCGAACCTGCGCCTGCAGGTCAACGCCGGTGGTGGCAGCTTCAAGAGCCAGTTCAAGAAGGCCGACAAGAGTGGTGCACTGTATGCGCTGATCCTCGGTGACGACGAGTTGGCCCAGCAAGTGGTAGGTTTCAAGCCCCTGCGTGGCCAGGGCGAGCAACAAAGCATTGCCTGGGATGCGCTCGCTGCGCACCTGGCCACCTGCGTCGTGCAGGGTTGAAGCTGTCAAACAGCCGATTTAGCGAATAAGGAGTATTGGGGTGTCGAGTACCGAAGATGAACAGCTGGCGGAATTGAAAGACTGGTGGCAGCGTAACGGCAAACCCCTGGTGAACGGCGGCCTGCTGGCCCTGGTCATCGTGTTCGGCTGGCAGGCCTGGCACAAGTATCAGAACAACCAGTCGCAAGGCGCTTCGGTGCTCTATCAGCAACTGCTTGAAACCACCCTGACGCCCGATGGCAAGCCGGATGCGGCTCGTGTCACCGACCTGGCCGGCAAGCTCAACAGCGAGTTCGGCGGCAGCGCCTATGCGCAGTACGGCAGCCTGTTCGTCGCCAAGGTAGCAGTGGACAGCGGCAAGCTGGATGACGCTGTAGCCCAGCTCAAGGCCGTGGCCGACAAGCCGGCGAACCCGACCCTGGGCGAAGTGGCGCGTCAGCGCCTGGCCCAGGTGCTGGCCGCGCAGAACAAGGCCGACGAGGCCCTGAAGCTGCTCGACGGCGACGCCGACAAGGCCTTCCTGGCCACCCGTGAAGAACTCAAGGGCGATCTGCTGGTCCAGCTGGGCCGCATTGACGAAGCCCATGCTGCATATCAGAAAGCCAAGGCGGCGCTGTCGGATGAAGCGGCGGTCGGTGGCCTACAAATCAAGCTCGACGACCTGGCCAAAGGGGATGCGTGACGTGATCCGTTGGAAACATGCAGCATTGCTGGCCCTGGCCTTGTTGGCCGCGGGTTGCAGCAGCAACAGCAAGAAAGAACTGCCACCGGCCGAACTGGTCGACTTCAAGGAAGAGGTGGTCCTGCAGAAACAGTGGAGCCGCTCCATCGGTGATGGCCAGGGCGAAACCTACAACATGCTGGTTCCAGCTATCGACGGCAGCACCATCTACGCCGCCGATGTCACCGGTGTAGTGATGGCCATGGACCGAATGAACGGCGACGTCAAATGGAAGCAGGACCTGGAGCTGCCGGTTTCCGGCGCCGTAGGCGTGGGTTACGGCCTGGTGATGATCGGCACCCTCAAGGGTGAAGTGATCGCCCTGGACACTTCCAACGGTGAAGAGAAATGGCGTGCCCGCGTCACCAGTGAAGTGCTGGCTCCTCCGGCTACCAACGGCGACGTGGTGGTGGTCCAGACCCAGGATGACCGGGTGATCGGCCTCGATGCCAGCACCGGCAACCAGCTGTGGCTCTACGACAGCACCCCGGCGGTACTGACCCTGCGTGGCACCAGTGCCCCGCTGGCGACCAACCGCCTGGCCCTGGCCGGCCTTTCCACCGGCAAGGTAGTGGCGCTGGATATCCGCAACGGCGTGCCGGTGTGGGAACAGCGTGTCGCCATCCCGCAAGGTCGTTCCGAGCTGGATCGCGTGGTGGATATCGACGGCGGCCTGCTGCTGTCCGGTGGCACCCTGTACGTGGCCAGCTACCAGGGGCGTGTCACGGCCCTGGACCTGGAGAGCGGTCGCCCACTGTGGCAGCGTGACGCCTCCAGCTACGCAGGTGTCGCCCAGGGCTTCGGCAGCGTCTACGTGAGCCTGTCCTCGGGCACCGTGGAAGGCATCGACGAGCGTTCGACCTCCGCCTTGTGGAGCAACGATTCCCTGGCTCGCCGCCAGCTGTCGGCACCGGAAGTGTTCTCCAGCTATGTGGCCGTGGGTGACCTGGAAGGCTACCTGCACCTGCTGAGCCAGGTGGATGGTCGTTTCGTCGCGCGTGAGCGCATCGACAGCGACGGCCTGCGCGCTCGTCCGCTGGTGGTGGGCGACATGATCTACGTGTTTGGCAACAGCGGCAAACTGGAAGCCCTGACCATCAAGTAATGGTTTGACTATGCTTGGGGTTGATTCCCCAAGCGGCCTTGTCTGGACAAGGCTTGCAGCACTTCAAGGTGCTGCCCCGAGCACCAGCCGCTGCCTCGCAGCGGCTTTTGTATTTTCTGAAATAATGCAGTGGAGAGCCGCATGGTTCCCGTAATCGCCCTGGTGGGCCGACCCAACGTCGGCAAGTCCACCTTGTTCAACCGCCTGACTCGGACTCGCGACGCCATCGTCGGCGATCTGTCCGGTCTGACCCGTGATCGCCAATACGGTGAGGCCAAGTGGCAAGGGCGTACCTATATTCTCATCGACACCGGCGGTATCTCCGGCGACGAGCATGGCATGGATGAAAAGATGGCCGAGCAGTCGCTGCTGGCCATCGAAGAAGCCGACGTGGTGCTGTTCCTGGTGGACGCCAAGGCTGGGTTCACCGCAGCCGACCAGATGATCGGCGAGCACCTGCGCAAGCGTAACAAGACCTCCTACGTGATCGCCAACAAGGTCGACAACATCGACCCGGACATGGCTCGCGCCGAGTTTGCCCCACTGGGCATGGGGGATGCGATCCCGATCGCCGGCGCCCACGGCCGTGGAATCAGCCAGATGCTGGAAATCACCCTGCGCGAATTCCCCAAGGATGACGCCGACGAGCTCGAAGAGGGCGAGGAAGAGATTGTTGCCGAAGGCGAGGAAGCCAAGCGTATTCCTGGTCCGAGCGAGAAGGATGGGATCAAGATCGCCATCATCGGTCGTCCCAACGTAGGCAAGTCGACCCTGGTCAACCGCATGCTCGGTGAAGACCGGGTCATCGTCTACGACCAGCCCGGCACCACCCGCGACAGTATCTACATCCCGTTCGAGCGCAACGAGGAGAAGTACACGCTGATCGACACCGCGGGTGTGCGCAAGCGCGGCAAGATCCACGAGGAAGTCGAGAAGTTCTCGGTGGTCAAGACGCTGCAGGCGATCAAGGACGCCAACGTGGTGATCTTCGTCATGGACGCCCGCGAAGGCGTGGTGGACCACGACCTGAACCTGCTGGGCTTCGCCCTGGAAGCGGGTCGGGCGTTGGTGATTGCCCTGAACAAGTGGGACGGCATGCAGCCTAGCGAGCGCGACTACGTGAAGACCGAGCTGGAGCGCCGGCTGTTCTTCGTCGACTTCGCCGATATCCACTTCATCTCGGCATTGCACGGCACTGGCGTGGGCAACCTGTACCAATCGGTGCAGAACTCCTTCAAGTCGGCGGTGACCCGCTGGCCTACCAGCCGCCTGACCCAGATCCTGGAAGACGCCGTGAGCGAGCATGCCCCGCCCATGGTCAACAGCCGCCGGATCAAACTGCGTTATGCCCACCTGGGGGGGGCCAACCCTCCGTTGATCGTGATCCACGGCAACCAGGTGGAGAAGGTGCCCAAGTCCTATGTGCGCTACCTGGAGAACACCTACCGGCGTGTGCTGAAGCTGGTGGGGACGCCGATCCGTATCGAGTTCAAGGGCAGCGACAACCCGTACGAGGGCAACAAGAACACGCTTACCGACCGCCAGGTCAACAAGAAGCGTCGCTTGATGTCGCACCACAAGAAAGCCGAGAAGAAACGCCGCGACAAGCGCTGACCAAGCACGCCGGGCCAAGGCCGCAAACCTTGTGGCTTGTGGCCTG
Organism: Pseudomonas sp. KCJK8993; assembly: GCF_046230915.1. Lineage (NCBI taxonomy): Bacteria > Pseudomonadati > Pseudomonadota > Gammaproteobacteria > Pseudomonadales > Pseudomonadaceae > Pseudomonas > Pseudomonas sp. KCJK8993. Next base: position 15,928 of record NZ_JBJJLO010000080.1, on the reverse strand, counting down.
GAGCTTGAAACGGCGGCAGGAAAAGGGGGCCCTTGGGCCCCTTTTTCAATCGTCGCGCTTTGGGCTATCCTCGGGACCTCCCGCGCCGTCGTAGAGCCGGGTGTTCAGCAGGGAACCCGCATGATCACCAGCAAGCTGCCGAATATCGGCACCACCATCTTCACGCAAATGTCCCAGCTCGCGGCCCAGACCGGAGCGCTCAACCTGTCCCAGGGATTCCCGGATTTCGACGGCCCGCAAGCACTGCGCGACGCGGTCGGCCGGCATGTCGCCAGTGGCCATAACCAGTATGCACCGATGGCCGGCCTGCCGGCGCTGCGCCAGCAGGTGGCGGCCAAGATCGCCCGCAGCTATGGCGCCAAGGTCGACCCTGACGCTGAAGTGACCATCACTCCGGGGGCGACCCAGGCGATCTTCTGCGCCATCCACGCGCTGATCCGCCAGGGAGATGAAGTCATCGTCTTCGACCCCAGCTACGACAGCTACGAACCCTCGGTGGAGCTGGCCGGCGGTCGCTGCGTGCACGTACAACTGAGCCAGGGCGACTTCGCCATCGACTGGCAGCAGCTCGAGGAGGCGCTGGGCCCGCGCACGCGGATGATCATCATCAATAGCCCGCACAACCCCAGTGGCGCCCTGATCAGTCGCGCCGAGCTGGACCGGTTGGCCGAGCTGATCCGTGATCGCGACATCTACCTGGTCAGCGACGAGGTCTATGAGCACCTGGTGTTCGATGGCGTGCCCCATGCCAGCGTCCTGGCCCATGAGGAGTTGTACCAGCGGGCCTTCGTGGTCAGCTCCTTCGGCAAGACCTACCACGTTACCGGCTGGAAGACCGGTTACGTGGTGGCGCCGCCGGCCTTGAGCGCCGAGCTGCGCAAGGTGCATCAATATGTCAGCTTCTGCGGGGTGACGCCTTTGCAGTACGCTCTCGCCGACTTCATGGCCGAGCACCCGGAACACGTCGAGCAGTTGCCTGCTTTCTACCAGGCCAAGCGTGATCTGTTCTGTGATCTGTTGAGCGCTTCACGCTTTTGTTTCACCCGGGTGACCGGCACCTACTTTCAACTGGTGGATTATTCGCAGATTCGCCCAGACCTGGACGATGTCGAGATGGCGACCTGGATGACCCGTGAACATGGGGTCGCGGCCATTCCGGTGTCGGTGTTTTATCAGCAGCCGCCCCAGGGGCAGCGTCTGGTGCGTCTGTGTTTTGCCAAGCGCGAGGAGACGCTGCGTCAGGCAGCGGAGAAACTATGCGTGATCTGAGTGCACTACCCGATCTGAACCTGGCTTTGGTCCAGACGACCCTGGCCTGGCATGATCGTCAGGCCAACCTGGAACATTTCGAGCCTTTGCTGGAACAGGCCCGTGGCGCCGACCTGGTGATTCTTCCGGAGATGTTCACTACCGGCTTTTCCATGGAATCCCAGACCCTAGCGGAAGCGGAGAACGGTCCGACCAGCAAGTGGCTGCGTTGCCAGGCGAAGAAGCTCGATGCGGTGATCACTGGCAGTGTGATTATCCAGGCGGCCGATGGCAGCCACCGCAATCGCCTGCTTTGGGCACGCCCTGATGGTGAAGTCTGGCACTACGACAAGCGTCACCTGTTCCGCATGGCTGGCGAGCACGATCATTTCACTCCTGGCGAGCGCCAGGTGCAGTTCGAGCTCAAGGGCTGGCGCATTCGCCCGTTGATCTGCTACGACCTGCGTTTCCCGGTCTGGAGCCGCGATGCCCAGGACACCGACCTGCTGTTGTACACCGCCAACTGGCCGGGAGCGCGGCGCCTGCATTGGAACCGGCTGTTGCCGGCGCGTGCTATCGAGAACCTGTGTTATGTCGCCGCGGTGAACCGCGTGGGCACCGATGGCAAGGGCTTTGCCTACACCGGCGATAGCCAGGTGCTGGATTTCCAGGGGGAGAGCCTGCTCAGCGCCGGGGAGGCGGACGGGGTATTCCAGGTCTGCCTCAAGGCCGCGGACCTGGCCGCCTACCGTGCCCGGTTCCCGGCCAACCTCGATGCCGACAGCTTCAGGTTCACCTAGGCTCGCAGCGGCCTATCAAGCTTTGGGATCGAGGGCCGATAGGGCATGAATCCAGGAGGAATCATTCATGACCAGCATCAACGCCAATACCATCAATCCTTATCCCCCGGCCGCGCCGAAAGTCCGCCTCAGCGGGGCTGAAGAGCCTACGGCCCGCTCGCTGGCGCCAGCCGCCAGGATCGAGCAGGACGAGGATAAGGCGCTGCGGGTCAATTCCGCCGACGCCGGTATCGATGCGGTGAAGGGCGGAGGCGATCCGGTCAAGCAACTGCAAAAACAGATCGAGCAGACCCAGAAGATCCTCGAGCAACAGCAGGCGCAGCTGGCCAGTACCGAGAAGCGCCAGGCCAGCGATGAGCAGAAGGCCCAACAGGTCATGGAGCTTCAGGCCCAGATCGCCCAGACCAGCAGTACCTTGCAGGTCCTGCAGGCGGCGTTGCTGCAGGCCATGTTCAGCGTCGACGTGCATGCCTGACTGACTGGCGGCAAGCATCGGCTTTGCCGCCCAGAGACAAAAAGGCCCCGGGGAGCGCGACTCCCCGGGGCCTTTTACCTGGCGCGTGTCGGGTCAGGCGGCCTGGGCCTGACGTTCGCTGAGGGCGCGGTTCAGGGCGCTGAACAAGGCCTTGAAGCTGGCGGTGGTGATGTTCTCGTCGATGCCCACGCCGTGCACCGCACGTTCACCGTTGACCCGCAGCTCGATGTAGGCCGCCGCCTTGGCGTTGGTGCCCGCGCCGATGGCGTGTTCGTTGTAGTCCATGATTTCCACCGGGACCGGCAGGCCGGCCACCAGCGCTTCCAGGGCGCCGTTGCCCTTGCCGCGCCAGTGCAGGTTGGTTTCGCCCTGGCCCTTGCTCGCGACTTCCACTTCCACCGAGCTGTGGCCGTTCTCTTCCTGCAGGCGATGGCTGACCAGCGCGTACGGGGTGTTGGCCTGCAAGTACTCGCTGTGCAGCAACGCGTGGATCTGCTGGGCGGTCATCTCCAGGCCGAGGCGGTCGGTTTCCCGCTGTACCACCTGGCTGAACTCGATCTGCATGCGGCGCGGCAAGCTGATGCCGTATTCCTGTTCCAGCAGGTAGGCGATGCCGCCCTTGCCCGACTGGCTGTTGACGCGGATCACCGCTTCATAGCTGCGGCCGATGTCGGCCGGGTCGATCGGCAGGTAGGGTACTTCCCAGACGCCATCGGCCTGCTGCTGGGCGAAGCCCTTGCGGATTGCATCCTGGTGGGAGCCGGAAAAGGCGGTGTGGACCAGGTCGCCCACATAGGGGTGACGCGGGTGCACGGGAATCTGGTTGCACTCTTCCACGACCTTGCGCACACCGTCGATGTCGGAAAAGTCCAGCTCGGGGTCGATCCCCTGGGTGTAGAGGTTCAGGGCCACGGTCACCAGGTCGACGTTGCCGGTGCGCTCGCCGTTGCCGAACAGGCAGCCTTCGACACGGTCGGCGCCGGCCATCAGGCCCAGTTCGGTGGCCGCTACGCCGGTACCACGGTCGTTGTGGGTGTGCAGGCTGATGATCACGCTGTCACGACGGTTGATGTTGCGGCAGAACCACTCGATCTGGTCGGCATAGACGTTCGGCGTCGCTACTTCGACAGTGGCTGGCAGGTTGAGGATCACCTTATGAGTTGGAGTTGCGTTCCACACTTCCACCACGGCGTCGCAGACTTCCTTGGCGAACTCCAGCTCGGTGGCGCTGAAGGTTTCCGGCGAGTATTCGAACTGCCACTGGGTTTCCGGTTGCTGGGCGGCGTACTTGACGAACAGCTTGGCCGCATTCACCGCGATGTCCTTCACCCCGGCCTTGTCCTGGTTGAAGACGATGCGGCGGAAAGAAGGGCTGGTGGCGTTGTAGAGGTGGACGATGGCCTTCTTCGCCCCGCGCAAGGACTCGAAGGTGCGGGCGATCAAGTCTTCACGGGCCTGGGTCAGCACCTGGATGGTGGTGTCTTCAGGGATGTGACCGTCCTCGATCAGGGTGCGCACGAAGTCGAAGTCGGTTTGCGAAGCCGCCGGGAACGAAGCCTCGATTTCCTTCACGCCGACCGCCACCAGGGTCTTCCAGAAACGCAGTTTCTTGACCGCGTCCATCGGTTCGATCAGCGACTGGTTGCCATCGCGCAAGTCTGAGCTGCACCAGATCGGCGCGCTGGTGATGGCCTTCGATGGCCAGGTGCGATCCGGCAAGTTGATGGTCGGGAACGCACGGTACTTGGAGGACGGATCTTTGAGCATGGTCATGGCGAAATCCTTATGGTCCGGGCCGAAAAGGGGCGGCCTGCCGGTGAGTCAAGAATGAATTGTTGACGCAGGGGGATGAGGCACCGCGGTTCAGCCTGGCAGTCGTGCGCTGACGAGGCAGAGGCTCCGGTGTTGACGACGCTGAATGAGGGTATGAGAGGTTTTCATGTGCTCAACCCTAACTATTGGGGTCAGAGATGGCAAGCAACTAAAAAAAATTGAGAGGAATACTCGAATTTTAAAAAATGACGAGATTTTATTCTGTTCGATGGTTTTTTGTTTTGTATGGATTGCGCAGTCCGCGCGAGCTGCGCAATCCCCGGGTCAAGCACCTTTGTCTTGATAAGACCGGCGGCAACCGGCCCGGCGAGGGCCGATCAGGGTTGGAAGGCGCCGATGAAGATCGCCGGATCTACCCGTGCGTCGTTCAGGCTGACGTTCCAGTGCATGTGCGGTCCGGTGGCCCGGCCGGTGGAACCCACTTTGCCCACTACAGCGCCGCGGGCCAGGGATTGGCCGACCTTCACGTCGATCTTCGACATATGGCAGAACATGCTGATGAAACCCTGGCCATGGTCGACGAACACCGTGTTGCCATTGAAGAAGTAGTTGCCGGTGAGAATCACCTTGCCCGCTGCCGGGGTCTTGATCGGCGTGCCTGCCGGCACCGCGAAGTCCAGGCCCGAATGCGGATTGCGTTCCTCGCCGTTGAAGAACCGACGCACGCCGAACTTGCTCGACAGCGGCCCGTTCACCGGCTTGTCCAGCAACAGGTTGCTCGGGGTAGTGGCGCTGAAGCTGCGGTAGGCGCGCAGTTGTTCGGCCAACTCGGCATCGATGCGCTTGAGGTCCGCGGGGTTGGGATTCACCTGGCGCTGGTTCTTCAGGGTGATGTGCTGCTCCGGATACTTCTTGCTGCCGACCACGAAACCCAGGTTGCGGTTGGCGCTAGTCAGTTGCTGGGCCCCGGGCTTGACCGTCAGCGGGATGCCGACAATCGCCAGCCAGTTGGCCTGTTCCTTGACCACCAGCACCGGCTTGCCCTGGTAGCTGGCCTTGGGCGCCTGGGTGGCTTGACCCAGGTCGATCACCGCCACCCCGCCGGGCACGGGTTTGTTCAACAGGCGGGTGATATAGCTATCGGCCTGGGCATTGCAGGCCAGGCACAGCAATAGCAGGGAACAGAGCAAACGCGGCATGGATCAGTCCAGTAGGGAAAGGGTGACAGGCGTCAGGTGGTTGTCCTCGACCCGCACTTGCAGTTCGCCTTCGCCCAGGCGCGCGGTGAGGCGCTGGCCGTTGCGGGTTTGCGCGGCGGTGCGGATGGCCTGGCCGCGTTCGTCGAGGAGAATGCTGTAGCCCCGGCCCAGGGTCGCCAGGGGGCTGACCACGTGCAGGGTCTGCATCTGGCTTTGCAGTTGCAGGCGCCGGGCCTTCAGGCCTTCGCGCATGGCTCGGGGCAGGCGTTCGGCAAGGCTGTCCAGGCGTTGGCGCAACAGCGCCAGATTGCGTCCCGGATGCTGGGCGCCGAGGCGGGTCTCCAGGCGGATCAGGCGTTCGCGGCGGGTATTCAGGTTACGCTCGAAAGCCCGGCGCAGGCGCATGTCCAGGTCGTCCAGGCGCTGTGCCTGCTGGCGCAGACGCTCGCCCGGATGGCGCAGGCGCCGGGCCAGGCCATCCAGGCGCAGGCGCTCGCGCAGCAAGCGGTCGCGCATGCGCATGACCAGGCGGCGGTGCAGGCTGTCGACCCGCCGTTGCAGGTCGCTGGCGTCCGGGGCCAGCAATTCGGCGGCGGCAGAGGGCGTGGGCGCGCGGACGTCGGCCACGAAATCGCTGATGGATACGTCGGTTTCATGTCCGACGGCGCTGACGATCGGTGTCACGCAGTTCGCTACGGCCCGAGCCACCGGCTCCTCGTTGAAGCACCAGAGGTCTTCCAGGGAGCCGCCGCCGCGGGCCAGGATCAAAGCGTCGAAGCCCCGGGCATCGGCCAGTTGCAGGGCCCGGACGATCTGCGCCGTGGCTTCGCGGCCTTGCACTGCGGTAGGGATCAAGGTCAGCGCGACTTGAGGCGCGCGGCGCCGGAAGACACTGATGATGTCGCGAATCACCGCCCCCGTAGGCGAACTGATGATGCCGATGCGCTGGGGGTGGGCCGGTAGCGGCCGCTTGCGCTCGGCGCTGAACAGGCCTTCGGCGCTGAGCTTGTCCTTCAAGGCCTCGAAGGCCAGGCGCAGGGCACCGTCGCCGGCCGGTTCCACGGTGTCGAGAATCAGCTGGTAGTCGCCGCGTCCTTCGAACAGCGAGACCTTGCCCCGGACCTTGACCGCCAGGCCGTCCTTGAGCGCCTGGCGCACCCGCGCGGCATTCTGCCGGAACAGTGCGCAGCGCACCTGGGCGCCGCTGTCCTTGAGGGTGAAGTACACGTGGCCGGAAGCCGGACGGGCGAGGTTGGAGATCTCGCCCTCGACCCAGATATTGCTGAACACGTCCTCGAGCAGCACCCGGGCGCGGCCGTTGAGCTGGGTGACGGTGAGGACTTCGCGGTCCAGTCCGAGTCGTGCAAAGGGATCTTTAATCATGGGGCGCAGTTTAAAGGGCTGTTTCCCAATGGGCCAAGGCAAATTGCTTATAGACAGTCGCGAAAATGCTCGACGAACTGCGCCACCAGCGGCGTGGGTTCCTGGCGGCAGGCGAGGGCGATGACACTCTGGCAATCGCTATCGACCAAGGGCAGGAAATGGATGTTGGCCGGGGCTATGTCCTGCATCGACTCGGGCAACAGGGCGATGCCGAAGCCGGCCTGGATCAACTGTAATTGGGTGGTCTTGCGCGACATCACCCGCGCCGCCTTGGGAAAGAAGCCCTGGCGCATGCACAACTCGGCCGAGAGGTAGCTCAAGCCACCACGCTGGGGATGGGGAATGGAGATAAAGGCTTCGTCGCGCAGTTGCGCCAGGTCGATCCCCTTGGTCGGTGGGTCGAGGGCCAGGGGATGTGTCGGTGGCAGCGCCACCAGCAAGGGTTCGCTGAACAGCGGTATGACCTGTACGCCTTCGCGCTGGCGCAACACTGGCAGGCGCAACAGGCCGACGTCCAGGCGGCCCTCGGCCAGTTCCTCCAACTGCGCTTCGGAGGACAGCTTGACGATGTCCATCGAGGCTCCGGGGCATTGCTGCAGATAGTGGCTGATCCCCCGTAGCAGGCGCCCGCTCATGGGCACGGTGCTGGAGTGGCTCAGGCGCAGGGTCCCCAGTTGCCCCTGGCCGACCTGGGTCGCCAGTTCGCCGGCCTTGTGCAGTTCGGTCAGCAGGTTGCGGGCCTTGGGGAAGAACGCCTCGCCGGCGGCGGTCAAGCGTGGCAGGCGAGCGGTGCGCTCGAACAGCGGGGTTTGCAGCAGGCTTTCCAGTTCCTTGATCTGCCGGCTCAGGGCCGACTGGGCGACGAACAGACGTTCAGCCGCAGCGCTGAAGCTGCCGCATTCGGCGATTTCCACGAAGTAGCGCAGTTGACGGGTTGAAATCACAAGTCATGCCTTTTTGCGATGAGTGGGTGGCTGCGACGATATTAGTCGCAAGACTCGCCCCTGGCTAAAGTCCTGGGATAAAGGTCTAGGAAGTGGCGGTAATGAGTCTGTTCGTTGAAGGATTGAACCAGTGGGCGTTCGGGCCGGGTGCCTGGCTGGCGATCGGCTTGGGCATTGCCCTGGCCTACATAGTGTTCGGCATCGCCGGTTTCGGCACGGCCCTGGTGGCCGGGCCGATCCTGATCCTGTTCATGCCCCTGTCGAAGATCGTGCCGTTGTTGGTGCTGCTGGATTTCATCGCCGCCTTCGGCAACCTCCTGCCATCGCGCAAGGACGTGGCCAAGCACGAATTGCTGCGCTTGCTGCCCTGCATGGCGGTGGGCTGTACCTTGGGAGTGGTCTTCCTGCTCAACCTCAAGTCCGATGTGTTGCTGCTGCTGATGGGGATGTTCATTTGTGCCTATGCCATCTACAGCCTCTGGGTGAAGGTCCGTCCGGCGCAGATGGCGGCCGGTTGGTCGGTGCCCGTGGGCATCGTGGGCGGCCTGTTCGGCGCCTTGTTCGGCAGTGGCGGCTTTCTGTATGCGATCTACCTGAACAGCCGGTTGCCCAAGGACCCGGCCCGGGCGACCCAGAGCGCGCTGATCAGCTGCAGTACCGTGGTACGCCTGAGCCTGTTCGCCCTGGCCGGGGTCTACGCCGAGGTGCCGTTGCTGTTGCTGGCGCTGTGCTTGTTGCCGGCCATGGTGCTGGGGTCGTGGATTGGCCGGCGCTTGGCGATGAAACTGTCCCGGGAAACCTTCGTGCGCCTGGTGACCTGGCTGGTACTGGCCAGTGGCTTTGCCCTGATCGGCCGTTACTTGAGCGCTTGACCTGCAAGGATCAGGGATTAAGCTGCCGGCCCTCGGCGCTGCTCGTCGCCGAACCGGCTTCTACACTTGGGTGATGGGGTCGGTTCGCCGGCGCTGCGTTTTCCCTGTCCCTCGACGCTCCAGGCTGGACCATGAATTCCCAAAGCATCCTCGTCCCGAAAATCTCCACGCTGCCGGTGCATGAGCCCCGGGCCCGTGCCATCGTGCGCTGGCTGGTACGCAAGAATATCGTCGAGGAAACCCTGACCACTTGCGGGCGCACCGGCAACCGCATGGGACATGCCATCGCGCCAGGCGCCCGGGACGTGGTGCTGCATCCTGAGGCGCTGCCATTCGGCGAACCGGTCAATGGCCTGGAGATCATCACCAAGCGCTGCATCTATACCCCGACCAAGGGCTTCCTCGCGGAGGCCGGTTGCGCCGAGTGTCGCCAGGAAGTCGGTGAGGCCTTGTTCGAAAGCCTGGAAGACTGGATGCCCGGGCACACCGACAACTTCACCTGTCCCGAATGCGGCCATGAAGACGACATCAACGGCTTCCTGTTCCTCCAGCCGTGCGGGTTCTCCAACTTGGGCTTCATCTTCAACAACTGGACCGAAGCGGGCTTCAAGCAGAGCTTCATCGATGAGTTCGCCGACTGGCTGGACCAACCGATGAGCTGGGTCAAGGTCCAGTTGTAGTTTCTTGGCCAGGGCGCCCGGTTGGCCGGGTTGGTTCCGGCCAGCAGGGCAGGCGTTCTCCATCCATCACTCCAACGATATTAGATCGAGTTTTACATTGAGCCCGGCAGGCGGTCTGAGTATAATGGCGCGCTTCCATTTTCCCGCCTGGGAGCCCCCGCGATGCTGCGTATCAGCCAAGAAGCCCTCACCTTCGACGACATCCTCTTAGTGCCCGGTTATTCCGAAGTACTGCCTAACGAAGTCAGTCTAAAGACCCGTTTGACCCGTGGCATCGAGCTGAATATCCCACTGGTTTCCGCCGCCATGGACACCGTCACTGAAGCCCGTCTGGCGATCGCCATGGCTCAGGAAGGCGGCATCGGCATCATCCACAAGAACATGACCATCGAGCAGCAAGCTGCCGAAGTGCGCAAGGTCAAGCGTTTCGAGGCCGGTGTGGTCAAGGACCCCATCACCATCGAAGCCGACGCCACCGTGCGCGACCTGCTCGACCTGACCAAGACCCACAACATCTCCGGCGTGCCGGTGCTGCACAACGGCGACCTGGTGGGCATCGTGACTTCCCGCGACGTGCGTTTCGAAAGCCGCCTGGAAGTCAGCGTCCGTGAGGTGATGACCCCCAAAGAGCGCCTGGTCACCGTCAAGGAAGGGGCCGTCGCCGACAAGTCCGCCGTCCGCGAGCTGCTGCACAAGCACCGCATCGAGCGCGTGCTGATCGTCGATGACGCCTTCGTCCTCAAGGGCATGATGACCGTCAACGACATCGAGAAGGCCAAGGCCTATCCGCTGGCCAGCAAGGACGACCAGGGCCGCCTGCGCGTCGGCGCCGCCGTCGGCACCGGCAAGGACACCGGCGAGCGTGTTGCGGCCCTGGTGGCTGCCGGTGTCGATGTGGTGGTAGTGGACACCGCCCATGGCCACTCCAAGGGCGTGATCGATCGCGTTCGCTGGGTCAAGGAGAACTACCCGCAAGTGCAGGTGATCGGCGGCAACATCGCCACCGGCGCCGCCGCCAAGGCCCTGGCCGAAGCCGGCGCCGACGCGGTCAAGGTCGGCATCGGCCCGGGCTCGATCTGCACCACCCGTATCGTTGCCGGTGTCGGCGTGCCGCAGATCAGCGCCATCGCCAACGTGGCTGCGGCACTGGAAGGCACTGGCGTGCCATTGATCGCCGACGGCGGCATCCGTTTCTCCGGCGACCTGTCCAAGGCCATCGTCGCCGGTGCGTCCTGCGTGATGATGGGGTCGATGTTCGCCGGTACCGAAGAGGCGCCAGGCGAAGTCGAACTGTTCCAGGGCCGTTCCTACAAGGCCTACCGCGGCATGGGCTCGCTGGGTGCCATGGCACAGGCGCAAGGCTCTTCGGACCGCTACTTCCAGGACTCCTCGGCCGGTGCCGAGAAGCTGGTTCCGGAAGGTATCGAGGGCCGCGTTCCCTACAAGGGCGCACTGGCCGCGATCATCCACCAGCTGATGGGCGGCCTGCGTTCGTCCATGGGCTACACCGGCAGTGCGACCATCGACGAGATGCGCACCAAGCCGGAGTTCGTGCGCATCACCGGTGCCGGCATGGCCGAGTCCCACGTCCATGACGTGCAGATCACCAAGGAAGCACCCAACTATCGCGTAGGCTGATAGTGATCGCCTTCGGGCGATCGACGAATCTAGTAACCGGGGCTGTGTTTTTCAGCCCCGTGTCGTTTCTGAAATTAGACGAGACTGACCATGGCCCTCGACATTCATGCTCACCGCATCCTGATCCTCGACTTCGGTTCCCAGTACACCCAGCTGATCGCCCGTCGCGTACGCGAAATCGGCGTGTACTGCGAACTGCACCCGTTCGACATGGACGATGAAGCGATCCGCGAATTCAACCCGCGCGGCATCATCCTGGCCGGTGGCCCGGAGTCGGTCCACGAAGCCAACAGCCCGCGTGCACCGCAGGCGGTGTTCGACCTCAAGGTCCCGCTGCTGGGCATCTGCTACGGCATGCAGACCATGGCCGAGCAAATGGGCGGCAAGGTCGAAGGTTCCGAGTTGCGCGAGTTCGGCTACGCCCGTGTTGACGTGGTCGGCAAGAGCCGCCTGCTGGACGGCATCGAAGACCACGTCGACGACGACGGCGTACTGGGCCTGGACGTGTGGATGAGCCACGGCGACAAGGTCACCCAGATGCCGGGCAACTTCCATGTGCTGGCCAGCACCCCGAGCTGCCCGATCGCCGGCATGTACGACGATGCCCTGGGCTACTACGGCGTGCAGTTCCACCCGGAAGTGACCCACACCAAGCAAGGCGGTCGCATCCTGTCGCGCTTCGTCCAGGACATCTGCGGCTGCGAAGCCCTGTGGACCCCGTCCAACATCGTCGAAGACGCCGTTGCCCAGGTTCGGGCGCAAGTGGGCTCGGCCAACGTCCTGCTGGGCCTGTCCGGCGGTGTCGACTCCTCGGTGGTCGCCGCGCTTCTGCACCGCGCCATCGGCGACCAGCTGACCTGCGTATTCGTCGACAACGGCCTGCTGCGCCTGCACGAAGGCGACCAGGTGATGGCCATGTTCAAGGAGAACATGGGCGTCAAGGTGATCCGTGCCGACGCCGAGAAGCAGTTCCTCGACAACCTGGCCGGTGAAGCCGACCCGGAGAAGAAGCGCAAGATCATCGGCCGCACCTTCATCGACGTGTTCGATGCCGAGGCCAGCAAGCTGGAAAACATCCAGTTCCTGGCCCAGGGCACCATCTACCCCGACGTGATCGAGTCGGCTGGCGCCAAGAGCGGCAAGGCTCACGTGATCAAGTCGCACCACAACGTCGGTGGCCTGCCGGAGGAAATGAACCTCAAGCTGGTCGAGCCGCTGCGCGAACTGTTCAAGGACGAAGTGCGCAAGATCGGCCTGGAACTGGGCCTGCCGTACGACATGGTCTACCGCCACCCGTTCCCGGGCCCGGGCCTGGGCGTGCGTATCCTCGGTGAAGTGAAGAAGGAGTACGCCGACATCCTGCGTCGCGCCGATCACATCTTCATCGAAGAACTGCGCAAGGCCGACTGGTACCACAAGACCAGCCAGGCGTTCGTGGTGTTCCAGCCGGTGAAATCGGTGGGTGTGGTAGGCGACGGCCGTCGCTACGCCTGGGTCGTGGCCCTGCGCGCGGTAGAGACCGTGGACTTCATGACCGCTCGTTGGGCGCACCTGCCGTACGAGCTGCTGGAGACCGTCAGTGGCCGGATCATCAACGAGATCGAAGGCATCTCCCGCGTCACCTACGATGTGTCGAGCAAGCCGCCAGCCACCATCGAGTGGGAATGATCCCCTGCGGCTTGCCGCAACAGATAGCGTCATGAGGCGGCCAAGCCAAGGTTGATCCGCCCGAAAGGCCCCTGATTGCAAGATCAGGGGCCTTTTTCATGGCGGCGCAGTACCTGGCCAGAAGCTGGCAACGAAAAGGGCTATGGATATGAGTTGGCTGAACAAGCTGTGCAGTGCCTTGGGCCTGGGAAGTGGGCATGCCGCGCCGGAGCCTGTTGGGGCATTAGCGAGTCATGAGCGCCTTGCCGAAGGCAATCGTCGTGCGTTCGAACGGATAGGCAGGTTGCCTGAAATAGAGATCGTGGCCGAAGAGAGACGGCTTGCGGTCCAGGTGACGCAGATCCTCCAGTCGCTCAAGCCGTTGATCCGTGAAGGCATATCGGGGCTGGAACTGCAGGAACAAGCCTTGCAACAGATGCACGAGCGCCAGTTGTTGCCCGCCCTGGTGGGCTTCCAGGGCTATCCGGCGGCGGTACCGGTTTCGGTCAACGCCCAGCTGATCAGTTGCCCGCCCACCGATAAACCACTGCCGGCCAGCGCCCTGGTCAAAGTGGAGATCGTGGTGTCTTCGGACAAGGGGTATGGGGTGCAGTCCTGGACCTTCGCCACGGCTGGAGCCACTGCCGAGCAACGACGTTTGTTGGCAGGCGCCAGGCTGGCCCTGGAGCAGGGGCTTGGCCAGGTGTGCGCCGGCACGCCGGTCAACGCCATCGGTGCAGCCATCCAGAAAGTGCTGGATGCCCAGGGCTTGAGTGCCGTGGCCGAATACTGCGGTTACGCCATGGGCCGCCAGCGCATCCAGCCACCCCAGGTATTGGGCTACCGTGTCGATGGGCCGTCGGAACCGATGCGGGTAGGGCAGGTGCTCAACGTCCAGGTGTTGGCCAAGGCCGGGACTTCGAAGATTCGCGTGCTCTGCGGTGGTTGGCGCGTGCTGGCCCAGGATGGCAACGATGGCGTGGTACTCAGCGCCATGGTCCGGGTCACCGAGGAGGGCATGGAGCGCCTGAGTGGCCTGCCGGACTGAGCAGGTTGCCGGTCAGTGCTGGCGTCGATGCCGGTAGGTGAGCATTTCGTCGTCGGGACCCGGTGCCGTGCACGGCCAGCCCAGGGCGGCAAAGAACCGGCATGCAGGCAGGTTGTCGGGCATGACGTAGGCCATCCAGCTATCACCATGCTCCCTGGGTTCGATAGCCATCACCGCCCTGAGCGCCCGTTGGCCTATGCCTCGGCGCTTGAGTGCCGGGTCGACGGCGATATCGGTGAATACCCAGGCCCGTTCGACGGGGTGGAAGCTGATGCCCAGCACCGCCACCAGCCGCTCGTTCTCGAAATAGCTGTACTGCATGCCTTCCTTGTCCCCGAGTACGGCGGCCAGCCAGTCTTCATCCATGGGGCCCAGTTGTTCGTTGAGTGCCGGGTCTGCGTACCAGGAGCGGTACTGGACAAAGTCGTCCCGGGTAAAGCGCCGAATCCTCGGATTCATCAGTGGGTTTTCCTGTGGGCGCTCACCGTGGACGGGGCGCGGGCTGGCATTTGTGTTGCCGCAGGTTGGCAAGGGCGGTTTTTTCGCGTCCAGGCAACATCGAGAAAGACATGGGCGGCGGCTGTTCTTCTCCGGCTGTGTAACCTCGATGGCCCCCTCTGTCATCCGTCCCGAGGAAGGTGGGCGGGGGCGCAAGCCTTGAATCGCTGAGCATACTGGAGGCCACGGATGGCTCGTGCAACACATCCCGAGCAGGAAATTGAAATGGCCCTGCGCTACGCCCAGTGGCAGGGCTGGCGGATCGAAGTCGGTGGCGAGCAGGCCTGGGGAATGATCTGCTGCCCCCAGGAGCCGCCGCTGTGCCTGTGCGGCGAGTTTCGCCGCGCCACGGTCTGGCGTTGGCCCAAGTGCCCGAACGGGCATGCCCGGGCCCTGTGCCGGTTGATCGATAACTGCACCCTGCACCAGTTGCGCCGAACCGGGCCCCTGGCGCCAGGCCTGGAGTGAAGGATATGGAATACCTGTTCACCCTCGATTACCGCTTGCCGGCCCGGGACTGCGATCCATGGCAGGTGGCCGAGCGCCTGGGCGCCGCCGGTTGTACCGATGCCTTGTTGGGCTGCGGCGTCAGCGGGCGCCTGGCGCTGGAGTTCCGGCGCGAGGCGAGCAATGCCCAGCAGGCCCTGTTCAGCGCCCTGGGCGAGATCCGGCAGGCCCTGCCTGGGGCGCAACTGGTCGAGGCCGGACCGGATTTCGTCGGCCTCGATGAAATCGCCGGGATCGCCGGCCTGTCGCGGCAAGACATGCAAAGGCTGATGCTCAACCATGACGACAGCTTTCCCTTGGCCATTCATCAGGGCCAACCCTCGTGCTGGCACCTGGCGCAGGTCCTCGACTGGCTGGATGGTCACGGCGGTCGCTGGCGCGGACATCCGGTAACCGAGGTGGCTCGGGTGGCGCAACAGGTCAATCTCGCCCGGCAGGTGCGGTGCATCGGGCCGTTGAACGCCGAACTGCTGGCGCTGCTGGGTTGATCGCTCGCCGGCTCAGCGCCGCGCAATGTCGGAGAAGTAGAACTTGTCCAGGGTATGGCGTGATTCGGTGTACTCGAACTGCCGGCCATCCTGGAGAAAGGTCTGGTTGCTGACCACGATCACATGGCTCTGGCCGTCCAGGTCGAGCAACTGCTGGTCGTCCTTGCTGCGCGGGCTGGCCTCGATGGTGCGTTGGGCGTAGCTGATGTTCAACTGCAGGATCTGTTCGATATAGGCGTAGATCGAGTGCTCGGCGATTTGCCGGTCCAGCCCCGGAATCAGCTCAGCGACGAAGTGGTTGATGTCGAGGATCACCCGCTTGCCGTCGATCCGCCGTACCCGCTTGATCCGGGTGATCAGGCTGCCTTCTTCTGCCTGCAGGTGCGCTCGCAGCGAGCCTTCGAGAGGAAACTGGCTGAACTCCACCACCTCGGTGCGAACGTCATCCCCCAGCCGTGGATAGGTTTCCTGGAAACTGACGATGCCACCCAGCTGGAACTCGATGGGAGCGCAGGAGAGCACGAAGGTGCCCTTGCCATGGACTTTCTGCGCGAACCCGCGTTCCTGAAGCAGTTCGATGGCCTTGCGTACAGTGCCGCGGCTGGCCTGGTAGCTGTCCATCAGTTCGGTTTCCGAGGGCAGGCGGGCGCCGCGTTCCAGGCGTTCGGTGGGGATGCTGGCGAGCAGATCGCTGTAGATCCGGTTGTATTTGCTCATGTGTGGGCTCT
>NZ_JBJJLO010000079.1:0-31813 GCF_046230915.1 Pseudomonas sp. KCJK8993 | reverse complement strand
GAATTCAGGCAGATCTTTCGGCAGGCAGGAAACTTCGATTTCCGACACTACGTGGGAGATCTCGCCGCCTTTCTTCACAGGTGCAGATTCGTTGATGAAGTGCACTGGAACGATAGCGGTCAGTTTCTGGCCGGCAACTACGCGAACGAAGTCAGCGTGCAGTACGTGGCCTTTGGCTGGGTGACGTTGCAGGGCCTTGATCACGACGTTCTGCTTGGTGCCACCGACGTTCAGTTCGATGATGTGGCTGTAGGCAGCTTCGTTTTCCAGCAGCTTGGCAATTTCCTTGGCCAGCATGCTGATGGATTCAGGGGCTTTGTCGCCACCGTAAACAACAGCTGGAACCAGGCTAGCGAGACGACGCAGGCGGCGGCTCGCACCTTTCCCCAGGTCGGAACGCAGTTCAGCATTCAGGGTAAAATCGTTCATTTTGTATCTCCAAAATAACCTCGTCCGCCTTGGCGTTTGCGACCAGCGCCAAGGGCGATACGGGCAAAAAAGCCCCGTCCCAACCTAGGCTGGGACGGGGCGCTTTTCGTCATCGAGATGTTTTGCCAGGGACCAGCCCTTAGCGGAACATCGCGCTGATCGATTCTTCGTTGCTGATACGGCGAACCGCTTCGGCAACTACCGGTGCGATATCCAGTTGGCGGATACGTGCACAGGCTTGTGCTGCTGCGGACAGCGGGATGGTATTGGTCACCACCAGCTCGTCCAGCACGGAATTTTCGATGTTCTCGATGGCCCGGCCCGACAGCACAGGGTGTGTGCAGTAGGCGAAGACCTTGGCGGCGCCATGCTCTTTCAGGGCCTTGGCCGCGTGGCACAGGGTGCCGGCGGTATCGACCATGTCGTCGACCAGAATGCAGGTGCGTCCTTCGACGTCGCCGATGATATGCATCACTTCGGAGTGATTGGCTTTCTCACGACGCTTGTCGATGATCCCGAGATCAACGCCCAGGGACTTGGCCACGGCACGTGCACGCACGACGCCGCCGATGTCCGGGGAGACGATCATCAGGTTTTCGAAACGCTGGTCTTCGATATCGTCCACCAGGACTGGGGAGCCGTAGATGTTATCTACCGGGATATCGAAGAAACCCTGAATCTGGTCAGCATGCAGGTCAACCGTGAGCACACGGTCGATGCCGACCACGGTGAGCATGTCAGCCACGACTTTCGCGCTGATAGCCACACGTGCGGAACGCGGACGGCGATCCTGACGGGCATAACCAAAATAAGGAATAACAGCAGTGATACGAGTAGCCGAGGAACGACGGAAGGCATCAGCCATCACGACGAGTTCCATCAGGTTATCGTTGGTCGGAGCGCAGGTCGGCTGAATAATGAAGACGTCTTTACCGCGGACATTTTCATTGATCTCGGCAGTAATTTCGCCGTCGGAAAATTTTCCAACAGAAATGTCACCGAGAGGGATATGCAGCTGACGTACGACACGCCGAGCCAGATCGGGGTTGGCGTTCCCCGTAAAGACCATCATCTTGGACACGCGCAGTACCTGAAGGCTGAGGGTATACCTGGATGAGTATAAGGAAAATGGCAGGGGCGGCTGGATTCGAACCAACGCATGGCAGGATCAAAACCTGCTGCCTTACCGCTTGGCGACGCCCCTGTATCTGTTGCTTCGAGTGCCTGGCACTCGTTTCCGTTAGAGCAGCGTTTGCAGCTTGCGATGCAACATCGAAACGTTGCTCCCTTTTGCTACAAACCCTGTAAGGGTCTCTGTAAGAAGGGCCGAGACTTTATCAGCTTCAGCTTTGCTTGGGAAGCCCCCAAACACACAACTTCCAGTTCCAGTCAGTTTTGCTTCGGTAAATTTACCTAGCAAATTCAATGCGTTACGTACTTCTGGATAACGCCTTGCGACTACCGGAAGGCAGTCATTTCTGCTGTTTCCCTTGGGAACGGGGCGCACTTTAATGGGCGCGCTGTCACGTGTCAACAGCGGATCGGAAAAAATTTCTGCTGTACTTACAGAGACTTGCGGGACCAGCACGAGGTACCACGGCTCCTCGGGGTATTCGGGGCTGAGTTTTTCCCCAACGCCCTCGGCGAATGCCGCATGCCCACGGACGAAGACCGGTACGTCGGCACCCAGGGTCAAACCCAGTGCCGCCAGGCGGTCTTCATCCCAGTCCAGTTGCCAGAGATGGTTCAGGCCCAGCAGGGTGGTGGCGGCATTGGAACTGCCGCCACCGATGCCGCCGCCCATGGGCAGGATCTTGTCGATCCAGATGTCGATACCCAGGGTGCAGCCGGATTGTTCCTGGAGTTTCTTCGCGGCCTTGACGATCAGGTTGCTGTCGTGGGGGACGCCTTCGAACTCGGTGTGCAGGTGGATCACCCCGTCATCACGTACGGCGAAGGTGATTTCGTCGCCGTAGTCGAGGAACTGGAACAGGGTCTGCAGCTCGTGATAACCGTCTGCGCGACGTCCCAGGATGTGCAGCATCAGGTTGAGCTTGGCCGGGGACGGCAGCGTCAGTTTTTGCACGCTCATGTCATTGCCCCAGCTTGCGTGGTTGCCATTCCTTGATCACCAGTGTGACGTCAAGGTCGCTGCCATGCAGCTTGATCCGCTCGGGCAACCAATAGCCGTTCTGCTGCGAGTAGCTGCTGTAATCCACTTGCCAGCCGTCCTGTTCCAGGCTCGCCAGGTGGCTGTCGCCATCCAGGGTCAGGCGGCTCTTGCTACCCGGGGCGGGTAGGCCACGAACCCACCAGCCCAGGTGGGATACCGGCAGTTTCCAGCCCAGTTGTTCTTCCAGTAGCGACTCCGGGCTGCTGGCTTCGTAGCGGCCCTGGTTGGCCACTTCGAGGCTGACCTGGCCCGGGCGACCGGTCAGGCGTGCGGCACCGCGGCCCAGCGGGCCGGACAAGCGGATGTCGTAGTAATCCTGGCGTTGCAGCCAGAACAGCGTACCGCTGCCGGAGTCCTTGGGAGCACGGATGCCAATCTTGCCGTTGATCTGCCAGCCATCGAGACCGCTCAACTGGTCCTTGTGCTGGCGCCATTGCGCCGGGTTGCCCTGGCCCTGGACGGATTCACGGGCGCCGAAACCGGCGCAGCCGGCCAGCAGGGCGATGAAGCTGAAAACGATGAAGTGGCGCACAAGCATGGTCTTAAAGAGTCTCTGATCCGGTCAGGCGTTTGATGGTCTGGCGCAGCACGGGGTTGTCCGGCTGGTCCTTGAGGAACTTGTTCCAGACCTGCCGGGCTTCGCGTTGCTTGTCGTTATGCCACAGGACTTCACCCAGGTGCGCGGCGACTTCCGGGTCGGGGAAGCGCTCCAGGGCCTGGCGCAGAAGGCGCTCGGCCTCGTCCAGGTTACCCAGGCGATAGTTCACCCAGCCCAGGCTGTCGAGTACCGCCGGGTCGTCCGGGGTCAGCTGGTGGGCCTGCTCGATCAGGGTCTTGGCCTCGGCATAACGGGTCGTGCGATCGGACAAGGTGTAGCCCAGGGCGTTCAGTGCCATGGCGTTGTCCGGTTCGCGCTGGATGATCAGGCGCAGGTCCTTTTCCAGCTGGCCCAGGTCATTGCGCTTCTCGGCCTGCATGGCACGGGTGTAGAGCAGGTTCACATCGTCGGGATACTGCTTCAGCGCCTGCTGGATGACGCTCCAGGCGCGCGGCCCCTGGTTGTTCGCCGACAGGGTCTCGACCTCGATCAGGTACAGCTGGATGGCGTAGTCGGGTTGGGCGTCGCGAGCCGCCACCAGGCGCTTTTGCGCTTCATCGGTACGGCCGTTGTTCATCAGGATGTCGGCCTGGCGCAGTTGTGCCGGCAGGTAGTCGTTGCCCGGGCCAACCTGGGCATACTCGGCCAGCGCCCCTTGCGGGTCGTTGAGCTCTTCGGCGATACGGCCCAGGTTCAGGTGCGCGGAATCTTCATGGCTTTCCCGCGCGATCAGGTCTTCGAGGTAGCCCTTGGCCTCGTCCCAGGCCTTGGCTTCCAGGCACACCAGTGCCAGGGAGTAGCGCAGCTCGTCGTCCTCGGGGTACTGCTGGACCAGGCTCGAGAACTGCGCCTTGGCATCTTCCATGCGGTCCTGTTCCACCAGCATGCGGGCGTAGGTCAGGCGCAGGCGCTTGTCATCCGGATACTTGCGAATGCTCTTTTCCAGCAGGGGCAGGGCTTCCTTGCTGCGGTTCAGGCTTTGCAGCAGGCGGGCGCGCAACAGCAGCGGCGCCACTTCGCCGTCTTCCGGCGGATTCTCCTCCAGCAGGGCCAGGGCTTCCTTGGCGTCGCCATCCTGTTGCATCAGCAGGGCCTTGCCGAAAATCAGCTGGCTGTTATGCGGATGCTTTTGCAGCAGCCGGTCGAAGCCTTTCATCAAGCCGTCACGGGTTTCCTGATCGGTATCGGCGGCCGACAGGGCCAGGAAGTCGAAATGGGTATCGCCCTTGCCCTGCAGGACCTTCTCCATATAAAGCATGGAGTCGTCGTAACGCCCGGCGCGGGCCAGCTGGATAGCGGCCGCACGCTGCGCCTCGAGGTCGTCGGGAGCGTTTTTCGCCCAGATCAGCGATGTGTCCAGGGCCGCTTGGTCGGCGCCCAGGTACTCGGCGATGCGAAAGGCCCGCTCGGAGATGCCCGGGTCCTGGGTGTTGATGGCCTGGGTTACGTAGTTGTCCAGGGCAATGTCGAAGCGATTGCGCTGGCCCGCCAGCTCGGCGCTCAGCAGGCTGAAGACAGTGTCTTCGCTGAACGAGGAGTAGACCTTGGGCTTTTCAGGGGCCGGGGCGCTGTCTTCCACCGACGGCGTGGCGTCCGATGAAACAGGGGCCAGGGACTGGCATCCGCTGAGGAAGACAAGGGCGAGGAGCAACGCGGAGGATCTATTCATATAGGAAGAGGGCGACTAACCTGCGGTCGGATCATCATGACACAAGCCTTCGGCCAAACATAACCGAGACTCAACGGGATGCCAGAACAGAGGCAGTCTATTGGGACAATAGTCGGCGGGAGTTGTTCTGAATCTGTCGAAGTAGGACAATTGCCGGCTTCTCGACATCATCAGCGACCTTGAATGGCCTTCCTTGCACTTGGTATTAACCACAAGACTGCTTCTGTAGACGTCCGCGAGCGCGTGGCCTTTACCCCTGAGCAGTTGGTTGAGGCCTTGCAGCAGCTCTGCCGACTCACCGACAGCCGCGAAGCTGCGATCCTCTCCACCTGCAACCGCAGTGAGCTCTATGTAGAACAGGATCATCTTTCGGCCGATGTGGTGCTGCGCTGGCTGGCGGAATACCACCAGCTGAGCCTGGACGACCTGCGTGCCAGTGCCTATGTGCATGAGGACGATGCGGCAGTTCGTCACATGATGCGCGTGGCCTCGGGCCTGGACTCGCTGGTACTGGGCGAGCCGCAGATCCTCGGGCAGATGAAGTCCGCCTACGCCGTGGCCCGTGAGGCCGGCACCGTCGGCCCCTTGCTGGGACGGCTGTTCCAGGCGACCTTCAATGCCGCCAAGCAGGTCCGCACCGATACCGCCATCGGTGAGAACCCCGTATCCGTGGCTTTCGCCGCAGTGAGCCTGGCCAAGCAGATCTTCAGCGACCTGCAGCGCAGCCAGGCGCTGCTGATCGGCGCGGGCGAGACCATCACCCTGGTCGCCCGGCACCTGCACGAACTGGGCGTCAAGCGCATCGTGGTGGCCAACCGCACCCTGGAGCGCGCCAGCCAGCTGGCGGAACAGTTCGGCGCCCATGCGGTACTGCTCGCGGATATTCCCCAGGAGCTGGTGCACAGCGATATCGTCATCAGTTCAACCGCGAGCCAGTTGCCGATCCTGGGCAAGGGAGCGGTGGAGAGTGCCCTGAAGCTGCGCAAGCACAAGCCGATCTTCATGGTGGACATCGCCGTTCCCCGGGATATCGAGCCGGAAGTCGGCGAGTTGGACGACGTTTATCTCTATACCGTCGACGATCTCCACGAAGTGGTCGCGGAAAACCTCAAGAGCCGCCAGGGCGCGGCACAGGCTGCCGAAGAGCTGGTGAACATCGGCGCCGAGGATTTCATGGTGCGTTTGCGCGAGCTGGCGGCAGTGGACGTGCTCAAGGCCTATCGTCAACAGAGCGAGCGCCTGCGTGACGAGGAGTTGCAGAAGGCCCTGCGCATGCTGACCAACGGCACCAGCGCCGAAGACGTACTGGCCCAGCTGGCCCGTGGCCTGACCAACAAACTGCTGCATGCGCCGAGCGTGCAGTTGAAAAAGCTTTCCGCCGAAGGCCGCCTCGATGCGCTGGCCATGGCTCAAGAACTCTTTGCCCTCGGTGAGGGCTCTTCGGATAAAACCCCGCAATGAAAGCGTCACTGCTCAGTAAGCTGGACATTCTCCAGGACCGTTTCGAGGAACTGACCGCCTTGCTTGGCGACGCCGAGGTCATTTCCGACCAGGCCAAGTTCCGTGCCTATTCCAAGGAGTACGCGGAAGTCGAGCCGATCGTCGCCTCCTACAAGCAGGTACTCAAGGTCCAGGCCGACCTGGAGGGCGCCCAGGCGCTGCTCAAGGACAGCGACCCGGACCTGCGGGAAATGGCCGTGGAAGAAGTCCGCGAAGCCAAGGAACAACTGGCCGAGCTGGAAAGCAGCCTGCAGCGCATGTTGTTGCCCAAGGACCCCAACGATGGGCGCAACGTGTTCCTGGAAATCCGTGCCGGTACCGGTGGTGACGAGGCGGCGATCTTTTCCGGCGATCTGTTTCGCATGTATTCGCGTTATGCCGAGCGACGTGGCTGGCGCCTGGAGATTCTCTCCGAGAACGAGGGCGAGCACGGCGGCTACAAGGAAATCATCGCCCGGGTCGAGGGCGATAATGTCTACGGCAAGCTGAAATTCGAGTCCGGGGCCCATCGTGTACAGCGAGTGCCGGCCACCGAATCCCAGGGGCGCATCCATACCTCGGCGTGCACCGTGGCGGTGCTGCCCGAGCCGGATGAGCAGGAAGCCATCGAGATCAACCCGGCGGACTTGCGCATCGACACCTATCGTTCTTCCGGCGCCGGCGGCCAGCACGTGAACAAGACCGACTCGGCCATCCGCATCACTCACTTGCCCACCGGCATCGTGGTGGAGTGCCAGGAAGAACGTTCCCAGCACAAGAACCGTGCGCGCGCCCTGGCCTGGTTGTCGGCCAAGCTCAATGACCAGCAGGCCAGTGCGGCAGCCAGCGCCATCGCCAGCGAGCGCAAGTTGCTGGTGGGCTCGGGCGATCGTTCCGAACGTATCCGCACCTACAACTTTCCCCAGGGGCGTGTCACCGACCATCGGGTCAACCTGACCCTGTATTCCTTGGACGAAATCATCGCCGGTGGCGTGGAAGCGGTGATCGAGCCGCTGCTGGCCGAGTACCAGGCCGACCAACTTGCCGCATTGGGTGATTGAATGACCATCATCGCCAGCCTGTTGCGCGCCGCCCAACTGCCCGATTCGCCAACCCCACGCCTGGACGCCGAGCTGCTCCTGGCCGCGGCCCTGGGCAAGCCCCGCAGCTTTCTGCATACCTGGCCCGAGCGCATCGTGCCCAGCGAGGCGGTCCTGGTGTTCACTGAATACCTGCAACGGCGTCGCTCCGGCGAGCCGGTGGCCTATATCCTCGGCCAGCAGGGGTTCTGGAAACTCGACCTGGAAGTGGCTCCCCATACCTTGATCCCGCGCCCCGACACCGAACTGCTGGTGGAGGCCGCCTTGCAGCTGTGGCCTGCCGGCCCGGCCCGGGTCCTGGACCTGGGCACCGGCAGTGGCGCCATTGCCCTGGCCCTGGCCAGCGAGCGTCCGGCCTGGCAGGTCACTGCGGTGGACCGCGTGCTGGAAGCCGTGGCCCTGGCCGAACGCAACCGCCAGCGCCTGCAACTGGACAACGTCACCGTGCTCAGCAGCCACTGGTTCGATTCGATCCAGGGCCAGCGCTTCGGCTTGATCGTCAGCAACCCGCCCTACATTGCCGAAGCCGATCCGCACCTGGCGGCCGGCGACGTGCGTTTCGAACCGGAAAGCGCCCTGGTGGCCGGCAAGGATGGTCTCGATGACCTGCGCCTGATCGTGGACCAGGCTCCGCTGCACCTGGAAGCCGGTGGCTGGTTGATGCTGGAGCACGGCTACGACCAGGGCCCGGCGGTACGCGAGCTGCTAGCCGCCCGGGGTTTCATCGAAGTCCATAGCCGGGTCGATCTCGGTGGCCATGAACGCATCAGCCTGGGGTGCTTGCCGTGCTGACCGATGAGGAGCTGTTGCGCTATAGCCGGCAGATCCTGTTGCAGCAGGTCGATATCGACGGTCAATTGCGCCTCAAGCAGAGCCGCGTGCTGATCGTCGGCCTCGGTGGCCTTGGCGCTCCTGCGGCGCTCTACCTGGCTGCGGCCGGGGTCGGCGAGCTGCACCTGGCCGACTTCGACCGCGTCGACCTGACCAACCTGCAGCGCCAGATCATCCATGACAGCAATAGCGTCGATTCGAGCAAGGTGGACTCGGCCATTGGCCGGCTGTCCGCCCTCAACCCACAGATCCGCCTGGTGCCCCATCCGGTGGCGCTGGACGAGGACTCCCTGGCCGCCGCCGTGGCAGGCGTGGACCTGGTGCTGGACTGCAGTGACAATTTTTCCACCCGCGAAGCAGTGAACGCCGCCTGTGTCGCCGCCGGCAAGCCCCTGGTCAGTGGTGCGGCGATTCGCCTGGAAGGGCAGTTGTCGGTATTCGATCCGCGCCTCGCGCACAGTCCTTGCTATCACTGCCTGTACGGGCACGGCAGCGAGGCCGAACTGACCTGCAGCGAAGCCGGGGTCCTGGGGCCGCTGGTGGGCACCGTGGGCAGCCTGCAGGCGCTGGAAGCCTTGAAGCTGCTGGCCGGTTTCGGCGAACCGCTGGTGGGCAGGTTGTTGCTGATCGATGCCCTGGGTACGCGTTTTCGCGAGCTGCGGGTCAAGCGCGACCCTGGCTGCAAGGTCTGTGGAGGCCGGCATGAGTGAAGCACCGGTGGCGGTCTTCGATTCCGGGGTCGGCGGTTTGTCGGTCCTGGCGGAGATCCAGCAGTTGCTGCCCAATGAGTCGCTGCTGTATCTCGGTGACTGCGGCTACATTCCCTACGGCGAAAAGACTCCCGAATTCATCCGCCAGCGCTGCGGCCTGATGGCCCACTTCTTTCGCGAGCAAGGGGCCAAGGCCCTGGTGCTGGCCTGCAACACCGCCACCGTGGCCGGCGTCGCCGAGCTGCGGGGGGAATTTCCGGATTGGCCCATCGTCGGCATGGAGCCTGCGGTCAAGCCTGCCGCGGCGGCTACCCGCAGCGGCGTGGTCGGGGTCCTGGCCACCACCGGTACCCTGCAGAGCGCCAAGTTCGCCGCCTTGCTCGACCGGTTTGCCGGCGATGTGAAGGTCGTCACCCAGCCTTGCCCGGGCCTGGTGGAGAGGATCGAGAACGGCGACCTGCACAGCGCGGCCTTGTGCCAATTGCTGCAGGGGTATGTCGAGCCGCTGCTGGCGGCGGGCTGCGACACCATCATCCTGGGCTGCACTCATTACCCGTTTCTCAAGCCCGTGCTGTCACGGATGCTGCCTGGGCACATCAGCCTGGTGGATACCGGTGCGGCGGTGGCCCGCCAACTGCAGCGCCTGCTCGACGAGGGCGGCCTGCGCGCCCATGGCCCGGCACGGGAAACCCGCTTCTGGACCAGCGGCAATGTGCCGCATTTTGCCAAAGTACTGCCCATCCTGTGGCAAGAATCCGGTAGTGTGCAGTCTTTCGACTTGTGAAAAAAACGTTAAATCCTGCTGTCAGTGCTGAACTTCTGGTTCAGCGCTGACTTCTATAGCCTATCTACCAGGCTGTATAAAAACGTTCAAAATAGTTCAATAAAAGGATGTTCCTGATGAAGCGACTGTTGTGTCTGGCCGCGCTTGCGGCCGCGTTGCTGGGGCCAAGTCTTTCCGCGCATGCCGCCGGGGTGGAATTTTCCGTGGGGCAGACCGGGGACTCGACGCAAGCCTACCGGCTTGGTATGCAATTCGATTGGGACAAGAGCTGGCTGCAAAGCGATGTCGGTCGCCTGACGGGCTACTGGAGTGGCGCCTATACCTACTGGGATGGTGACAAGAAGTCGAGCAACCACAGCCTGTCGTTCTCCCCGGTATTTGTCTACGAGTTCGCTGGAAACAGCGTCAAGCCCTACATCGAGGCCGGGATCGGGGTCGCGGCCTTTGCCCATACTCAATTGGAAGACAACAAGCTGGGCTCGTCCTTCCAGTTCGAGGACCGCATCGGTTTCGGCCTGCGCTTCAACGGCGGACATGAAGTTGGCATTCGCGCCACGCACTATTCCAACGCCGGCATCAGCAGCCCCAACGATGGGGTAGAAAGCTACGCCCTGCACTACACGATGCCGCTCTGATCCGTCCCAGCGATACGCCGTGGACCATTCCTCGGCGTTCGCTCAAGCAATCCGCCTCTCCCCATTCGAATTCGCGGCCGATCTCGGCCGCCGCTCGTATCAGCGCATGCGGCAGCCAGAGGCTGTCTTTAGCACACAACTGAACCCAGCCCAGCTGAAACAGCAGGGCGTCGGCCAGTTGCCTAGGCATCGAGGCGTCCCAGCAGCGGTCGTGGCGCTGCGGCAGGTTTGGCCAGCAGCATTTGCGCGGTGCCGATGGTGCGTTCCAGGAAGCCTCCTTCGCAGTAGCACAGGTAGAACTCCCAGAGCCGCAAGAAATACTCGTCGTAACCCAGTTCGTCGAGACGACCATGGGCGCGGCGCAAATTCTCGTGCCACAGGCGCAGGGTTCGGGCGTAGTGCAGGCCGAAATCCTCCATGTGCAGCAGGTTCATGTCGGTTTCGCGGCTGACCACTTCAAGCATTTTCTGCACGCTGGGCAGGGCGCCGCCGGGGAAGATGTAGCGCTGGATGAAGTCCACGCCCTTCTTCGCCTGCTCGTAGCGTTGGTCGCGAATGGTGATGGCTTGCAACAGCATCAGGCCATTGCTCTTGAGCAGGTTCGCGCATTGTCTGAAGTAAGTGGGCAGGAAGCGGTGGCCCACGGCTTCGATCATCTCGATCGACACCAGCTTGTCGTACTGGCCGCGCAGGTCGCGGTAATCCTCCAGCAACAGGGTCACCCGGTCCTGCAAGCCGGCGGCGTCGATCCGCTGCCGGGTGTAGGCGAACTGTTCCCTGGACAGGGTCGTGGTGGTGACCCGGCAGCCATAGTGCCGCGCGGCATACAGGGCCATGCTGCCCCAGCCGGTGCCGATCTCCAGCAGGTGGTCCTCGGGAGTGAGCGCCAGCTTCTGGCAGATGCGCTGCAGCTTGTTCAACTGGGCCTGCTCCAGGCTGTCCTCGGCACTGCGAAACTGCGCGGCGGAATACATCATGGTGGGGTCGAGGAACTGCTCGAACAGCTCATTGCCCAGGTCGTAGTGGGCGGCGATGTTTTTCTGCGAGCCCTTGCGGGTATTGCGGTTGAGCCAGTGCAGGCCGCGCACCAGCGGCCGGCCGAGCCTGGCCAGGCCGCCTTCCATGGCGTCCAGCACTGCCAGGTTGCTGACGAACACGCGGATGACCGCCGTCAGGTCCGGGGTGCTCCAGTAGCCATGGATATAGGCCTCGCCGGCGCCGATCGAACCGCTGCTGGCTACAAAGCCCCAGACGCTGCTGTCGTGGATGTGGATTTCCCCCAGCAGGGCGGCGCCGCTGCTGCCGAACACCAGGCGTTCAGCGTTTTCATGGACCACCAGTTGGCCGTGGCGCAGTTGTGCCAGTTGCCGCAGCACGCCACGGCGCAACAGGCTGGCAGTGAGGCCGTGAGTGTTGATCAGAGTGGTTTTGGCCGAGACGCTAGAGGATTTCATGGCGGCGATCCTTGGGTGGTATAGCGGCTGTGCGAAAGGCGCCAACGGCGGCCTGATGGGGGAAAAAGCGCAGGCCCTTGGCGGCCAGGCGCAGGGCCTGCCAGTAGATCGCCAGGCAGGTCTTGGCGGTCATCCACGGAAAGCGCCGCAAGTACCGATGCAGGCTGCGTCGATCCAGGGCCTGGCGTTGCAGGTTGAGGGTGGCGTCGAACAACTTCAGCTCACCCTGCCAGTCGGCCATGTGTACGCCCAGGCGTTCGCCCGGGGGGCTGAAGCTCATGCGGTACTCAAGGTCCCGGGGCAGGAATGGCGATACGTGAAAGGCCTTGGCCACGGCAAAATGCTGGTGCTCGGGAGCGTCGGTGCTAGCGGGGCTGGCCGGCAGCACATAGTGATAGCGCTCGCGCCAGGGGGTGTTGCTGACCTCGCAGAGAATCGCCGCCAGTTGCCCGTCGGCTTCGTAGCAGTAGAAGAAGCTCACCGGATTGAAGGCCAGGCCCCAGCTGCGCACCTGGGTCAGCAGTCGTACCGCACCACCGGGCACATGACCGATGGCCGCGGCCACCTGCTGGCGTACGGCGTCGATCAGGTCCATGCCCCGGCCGGTGAAGGCCGGCAGGTAGTCGCCTTGACGAAAGGCGAAGGGCGCGAAGCGGCTCCGGCCAGCCAGGGGTGAGAGGCCCAGCACCGCGTCCTGTTCCTCCAGGTCCAGGTACAGCAAGCCGATCCGGTAGCGGAACGCGTGGCCCTTGGGGGCGAAGCGCCGGTGGCTGATCCAGCCGCTGTACAGGGCACTGTTCACAATTGTTCTCCGAAGACCTGGGCCACCCGCAGGGCACTGACCACGCCGTCCTCGTGGAAGCCGTTGGCCCAGTAAGCACCGCAGTAGAAACTGTGGTGGGGGCCTTGCAGTTCGCTCCAGCGCGCTTGCGCGGCCACGGCCTCCAGGCTGTATTGCGGGTGGGCGTAGGTGTAGCGGGTGAGAATCTTCGACGGATCGATGGCCGCGCTCTGGTTGAGGCTGACGCAGAAGGTGGTGCTGCTCTGCAGGCCCTGCAGGATGTTCATGTCGTAGGTCACGGCGGCGGCCTTATCGGCGCTGGCGTCGAGGCGATAGTTCCAACTGGCCCAGGCCAGGCGGCGGCGCGGCAGCAGTCGGGTATCGGTGTGCAGTACTACGTCGTTGTCGGCGTAGGGCAGCGCCTGGAGGATGTCCTGTTCGGCGCGGCTAGGGCTGGCCAGCAGCCGCAGGGCCTGGTCGCTGTGGCAGGCGAACACCACCTTGTCGAAACGCTCGTTGCCGGCGGCGCTGTGGATCACCACGCCGAGTTCGTCGCGCTCGACCCGCTGCACCGGGCAGTCCAGGCGGATGCGCTCGCGGAACGAGGCCGTCAGTGGTTCGACGTAGCGGCTTGAGCCGCCTTCGATCACGTACCACTGGGGGCGGTTGTTCACCGACAGCAAACCGTGGTTCTTGAAGAAACGGACAAAGAACTGCAGGGGGAAACCGAGCATCTGCCCCCGTGACATCGACCAGATCGCCGAGCCCATGGGCACGATGTAGTGCTGGATGAAGCGCTCGCCGTAGCCCTGGCTCTTCAGGTAGTCACCGAGGGTGGTCGAGGCCGCGATACGCTGGTTTTGCAGGTCCAGCAGCGAGTGTTGGTTGAAGCGCAGGATGTCCCGCAGCATGCCCCAGAAACCGGGCGACAGCAGATTGCGCCGCTGGGCGAACAGGCTGTTGAGGTTGTTGCCGTTGTACTCCAGGCCCGTGGCTGGATCGCACACCGAGAAGCTCATCTGGGTGGCTTTGAACTTGACGCCGATCTGTCCCAGCAGGCGGATGAAATGGGGGTAGGTCCAGTCGTTGAAGACGATGAAACCGGTGTCCACGGCCTGGGTCTCGCCGTTGAGGCTGACCTCCACGGTATGGGTGTGGCCGCCGATCCAGCTGCCGGCTTCGTAGACCTGGATGTCATGACGGCGGTTCAGGAGGTAGGCACAGGTCAGGCCGGCGATGCCGCTGCCGATGATGGCGATTTTCATGGGGCACTTCCCGGGCGGGCCAGGCGTTTGGCGAGGGCCAGTTGCAGGCGGCCGGGCAGCCAGGACAGCAGCTTGAGGCCGAAGATGAACGGGGCGGGGAATGCAATCTCCAGATCCCGGTGGGGCAGGCGCTGGTGGATATGCCGAGCGGCCTTCCGGGCGCTCCAGCGCATGGGCATGGCGAAGTCGTTGCGCGCGGTTAGCGGGGTATCGACGAAGCCCGGGCTGACTAGGGTCACGTCGATGCCTTCGGCGGCCAGGTCGATGCGCAGCGATTGCAGCAGATAGCGCAGCGCCGCCTTGGAGGCGCCGTAGGCACCGGCCCGGGGCAGCGCCAGGTAGGTCACCGAGCTGGCTATACCCACCAGGTGCGGGCCATTGCCGGCGCGCAACAACGGCAGTGCGGCTTCGATGCAGTAGCTGGCGGCCAGCAGGTTGGTGTTCAGTACCCGTTCGATCAGCGCTGAGTCGAATTGCTGCACCTCGATGTACTCGCAGGTCCCGGCATTGAGGATCACGCTGTCCAGGGCACCCCAGGCCTGGGCGATGCGCTTGCCGATCTCGCGCACCTGCAAGGCGTCGCCAAGGTCGCCCGGCACTACCAGCACCCGGCCCGGATAGCGCTGGGCCAGGGCCTCCAGCGGCTCGCGCGAGCGGGCACTGAGCGCCACCTGGGCACCGGCCCCGAGCAGCTCTTCGGCCAGCGCCGCGCCGATGCCGCTGCTGGCGCCGGTGAGCCAGACCCGCCTGGGCATGGCCGGGTTCATCCGAGCCTCCTTTTCAACCAGGCGATCACGGCCCCGATCAGTGGCAGGTGTTCGTAGAGCAGGGCTCCCGCGTCGAAATAGTCACGGTGGCGATAGACCCGGGCGTCACGCCATTGCAGGTGTGAACAGCCGGCCACCTGGATCAGGCCGCCGCCGTTGAGGCGCGGGTGGCGGTAGCTCATGGTCCAGCGCAGGTAGCCCTGGCCTTCGGCGCACTGGTCGCTGCCGTGGGAGTCGAAGCGCAGTTCGCGGGCGTTGGCGTACAGCTGGGCGAAGTAGTCGCGCAAAGGGGCCAGTCCATGAACCTCGTGCAAAGGGTCGGTGAACTGGACGTCAGCGCTGTAGAGCTGGCCCAGGCGATCGAGGTTGTGGGCGTCCAGGGTGGCGAATTCCCGGGCGAAGTGGTCGAGGAAATCACTCATGGCCGGCCCCTGCCTCCAGCCGCGAGGGCAGTGCCTTGAACGCCGCCAGGGCCCGTTCCCGGGACCGTGACAGGTCCACTATCGGCGCCGGGTAGTCGGCGACGCCGAACAGCCCGCCCAGGGTCGCCGGGTTGTGGATATCTTTTTTGTTCAGCCCGGCCAGTTGTGGCAGCCAGTGCTTGATGAATGCGCCTTCGGGATCGAACTTCTGTGACTGGCTCACGGGGTTGAAGATACGGAAATAAGGCGCAGCATCGGTGCCGGTGGAGGCGCTCCATTGCCAGCCACCGTTATTGGCCGCCAGGTCGCCGTCGATCAGGTGGCGCATGAAGAAACGCTCGCCTTCGCGCCAATCGATCAACAAGTTCTTGGTCAGGAACATCGCGACCACCATGCGCAGGCGGTTGTGCATCCAGCCGGTCTCCAGCAACTGGCGCATGGCGGCATCGATGATCGGCAGGCCGGTACGGGCTTCTTGCCAGGCCGCCAGTTCCTCGGGAGCGTCGCGCCATTTCACAGCTTCGGTTTCCGCTCGGAAGGCGCGGTGCCGGGATACCCGTGGGTAGCCCGCGAGGATGTGCTTGTAGAAGTCGCGCCACAGCAACTCGTTGATCCAGGTGACCGCCCCGGGGTTGCCGCTGTCGAACTCGCCCTGGTTGCTGCGCAAGGCGGCGTGCAGGCATTGGCGGGGCGAGATCACGCCGGCGGCGAGGTAGGGCGACAGCTGGCTGGTGCCGGGCTTGGCCGGAAAGTCGCGTTCGCCCTGGTAGTAGTGGATCTGCTCATCGGCGAACCGCTCCAGGCGCGCTTGCGCTTCGTCTTCGCCGGCGGGCCACAGTTCGCGCAAGGCCGGCTTCGGGGTGGGGAAGCCCTCGACGTGGACTGGCAGCGAATCGGCATGGATCGACAGCGGTATCTGCGCCCTGGGCGCGCTCACCAGCGCAGGCAGCGCGGTGTGCAGGCGGCTGTAGCAGACCTTGCGGAACTGGCTGAAGACCTGGAAGTAGCCGCCGCTCTGGGTCAGCACGCTATCGGGCTTGAACAGCAGTTGATCGAAGTGGCCTTGGACGCTGATACCGGCCTTTTCCAGAACCCGGGCCACTGCTGCATCGCGACGGCTTTCGTGGAGGCCGTATTCCTGGTTGAAGTGCAGCATGCGTATCTGCAGTTGCCGGCACAGGTCCAGCAGGACCTGGGGCGCCTGGTCCCAGGTGGCGGCGCTGCGAATCAAGAGCGGGATGTTCAGCTGGCCCAGGGCGTGACTCAGCGATTGCAGGTTGCGCAGCCAGAAATCGATCTTGCAGGGCGCATCATCATGGGCCTGCCACTGCTCCGGGCTCAGCAGGTACACCGCCACGGTCGGGCCCCGCTGGGCGGCGGCGCTCAGGGCGGTGTTGTCGTGTAGGCGCAGATCGCTGCGCAGCCAGATCAATTGCATGTCGGTTTCCGGATCAGAAAAGTCCTCGCTCGAGCAGTGCCTGGTAGGCCGCAATCGGGTCTTGGGCCAGGTACAGATCGGCGATTTCAGTGATACATACGGACCACTCGGCGGGGTGGATGCACACCGTGGGTCCGGCGATGAATTTTTGGCAGGCTATGCCGCCCAGCAGCCGGGGCAGTTGGGCGGGATTGAGCGCCTTGCTGGAGTACAGCAGCAGGCCGCGGGCTTGCAGGCGCTCGGTGGCCAGGGCCAGTTCGCCCCCGGGCAGGGGCCAGTCGAAGACCTCTACCGGGCAGTCGGCGCTGCTGGCCAGCCAGGCGGTGAGCCACAGATGGGGTTCCAGGGGCAGGTCCGACTGGTTGACCAGCAACAACGGCGCGCCCTGCAACTGGCGGTTGTTGTGGTAGATCCGTGCGCCAAGCTTGCTGCGCAGCCATGAATAGAAGAACACCTGCTCTGACCGGCTGCCGGCTTGCCCTTGCCAGTGCTGCTCCAGCTCCGCCAGCAGGGGCATCAGCAGTTGCTCGCACAGGGTGCGAGGCGGGTACAGGGCCATGGCTTGGTTGAAAGCATCATCGACCTTGCGCTCAGCCAGTTGACTGATGGTCAGCCTGAGTACCTGGCGCAGACGTTGCCAATCATTTTGTACAGGGACATTGAAGGTCGGGGCGCTTTCGAGCAGGTGCCTGACCTGGCTGACCGCGACGCCACGGTTGAGCCAGGTCAGGATGGTCAGTACCTGTTGCACCTGTTCCCGGGTGTATAGGCGGTGCCCCTTGGGCGTACGGTGGGGCACGATCAATCCATAGCGACGCTCCCAGGCGCGCAGGGTGACCGCATTGACTCCGGTCAGGCGCGCGATCTCGCGGATCGGCAGCCACCCCTGATCCGGGTTGTCTCGGGATGCCGTAGCGGGCAGGGGATTGGGTTCCATGGGTCAGATCGCGTTGCGCAGGCTGAGGTTTTCCGGGTGCGGCTGCAGGTACAGTTGCCGCTCGATATAGGGATCGGGGTGGCGGCGCAAGTGATGCTTGAGCAAGGTCAGGGGCACCACCAGCGGCACGATGCCCTGGCGATACTGGCCGATGATGTGCTGCATTTCCTGCTTGTCTTCGGCACTGATGGCCTGCCGGAAATAGCCGCTCAGGTGCTGTAGCACATTGCTGTGGGTACCGCGGGTAGCGCATTGCTTCAAGGCGTTCATCAGTTGACTGAAGTAGCGCGGGCCCACCTGTGCCGCATCCTGCCTGCCCATGCTGCCCAGCAGCTGACCGAGGGCCTTGTACTGCACCGGGTGGTGGGCCATCAGCAGGTATTTGCAGCGGGCATGGAATTCGGTGAGGGCACGGCGGGTGAGGCCTTGCTCGAGCAGGAGCTGCCAGGCGCGATAGACATAGACCCGGGCCAGGAAGTTTTCCCGCAGTACCGGATCGTTGAGGCGTCCGGCTTCTTCCACCGGCAGGTCAGGGCG
Source organism: Pseudomonas sp. KCJK8993 (assembly GCF_046230915.1). Classification (NCBI taxonomy): domain Bacteria; kingdom Pseudomonadati; phylum Pseudomonadota; class Gammaproteobacteria; order Pseudomonadales; family Pseudomonadaceae; genus Pseudomonas; species Pseudomonas sp. KCJK8993. The sequence goes on along the minus strand of NZ_JBJJLO010000079.1, from coordinate 13,804 downwards.
TCGCTCGCAGAAGACCCGCGCATATACCCCACGGCCATCGCGCCGATGATGAGGCCCGCTGCCTTGGTACACCTTGACCCGTTCCAGTCCGCAGGAGGGTGAGTCCTGCATGAAGATGTAGCCGCACAGGTCGGTCATATCGGCGGCCATCCGTTCGGCGTAGTCCTGCAGGGGGCGAGTGACATCCAGGGTTTCGTCCAGGGTCCCGATGGCCCGTGGCTGGTTGTTGGCCTGTACCAGGCGGATCGGTTCGCGGGGGATGCCCAGGCCGATGGCGACCTCCGGGCAAAGCGGCAGCAGTTCGAAGTGCTCGCCGAGTACCTGGCTGCACAAGCGGGATTCCTTGTGTCCACCGTTGTAGCGGACTTCGGCGCCGGTCAGGCAGGCGCTGATGGCGATTTTCGGCTTGGGAGTCATGGCTCGGCCTCCGGATACCTGTACATTTGGCAAGATTTGTACAACTTTTTTCTATCATAGATTCAAAGTTGTACGAGTCAAATTATTTGTATAAGTATTGGCGGTCGTCCTTCAAGGCTTGCCACTCCAGGCGGCTGAGGACTGCCTGCAACTGGATATCCAGTACATGGCTTTCTTCATTGCAGGACATTTCGGTGACGAGAAGGTGTTTCTCGCGATGCAGCGGGTGGGCTGCTGTCCATCTCGACAGCAGCAATTTACAGGGGGCGACTCGGTTCACTGCAGGTTCGCGTGCAGCCTGCGAGCAGCCTCCTGGCCACTTAACCAGGCACCCTCGACGCGCCCGGACAGGCACCAGTCGCCGCAGGCGTACAGGCCCAGGTCGGCGTCGGCCAGGGCACCCCATTCATGACTGGTGGCAGGCCGGGCATAGAGCCAGCGGTGCGCCAGGCTGAAGGCGGGCGCGGGCATGACGCTGTGCAGCAACTCGGCGAACGCACCGTGCAACTGCTCGATCACGGCCTCCTTGGGCAGGTCGATGTGTTGTCGACTCCAGCTGCTGGAAGCATGCAGGACCCAGGTGTCGAGCTGGCTGTCACGGCCGGGCTTGCTGCGATTGCGGGCCAGCCAGTCCAGTGGGCTGTCCTGGACGAAACAGCCCTGCATCGGGGTTTCCAGGGGAGTCTCGAAGGCTAGAGCGACGGCCCAGGTCGGATCCATCTTCACCCCGGCGGCGACCGCCGCCAGCTTCGGCGCGGCGGCCAGCAGAGCGGTAGCCTGTGGCGCTGGCGTGGCGATGACCACGTGGCTGAACGGGCCGTGGCTAGAACCTTCGGCATCTTGCAGGTGCCAGTGTCGTTCGCCGCGAAAGACTTCGGTGATACGGCAAGCGAAGTGCACTTCGAGATCGCCGATCAGGGCCCGAGTGATGGCGCTCATGCGCGGTGTGCCGACCCAGCGGGTTTGCTCGTCGGGGGAAGGGCTGAGCTGGCCAGCATGGGAGTTGTAGAGCTGCGGTGTCCATTCGGCGACCCAGCCTTTTGCCTGCCAGCGCTGGACCTCGGTGACGAAACGGCGATCGCGGGCGGTGAAGTACTGGGCGCCCAGATCCAGGCTACCGGCATCGCTGCGCTTGCTCGACATGCGGCCACCGCTGCCGCGGCTTTTGTCGAAGAGTTGGATGGGGTGCCCGGCGTCTCTAAGCGCCTGGGCGGCGGAGAGTCCGGCGATGCCGGTACCAATGATTGCAATGGGTACTGTCATAGGGGCCTCGTTTACCTTTCTGTACAGACTACGCCGCTGCCAAAACCTGTACAATGTTGTTCTTTGGTATAGCTTTCGGCGTCATCGGTTATGCAGGTTGTCTATCGTTAAAACGCAGCCTGTCCGATTGAAAAGATCCCTGCTTATAAAAATAGACTAGGGATTTGGGTAAAACGCCACGCGAGGAAGACGTCATGCATATCTTGCTGACCGGCGGTACTGGTTTGATCGGGCGGGCGTTATGTCGTCATTGGCTGGCCCAGGGGCATCAGTTGAGTGTATGGACTCGCCAGCCCGATAAAGTTGCCGCCTTGTGCGGTCCCCGGGTACGGGCAGTCAAATCTTTGCAAGAGCTGGACCAGGCGCCGCTGGATGCGGTGATCAACCTGGCCGGCGCGCCCATAGCCGACCGTCCCTGGACCCACAAGCGCAAGGCGCTGCTGTGGGCCAGCCGCATCACCCTCACCGAAACCCTGCTGGCCTGGCTCGAGAGTCGCGAGCACAAGCCCCGGGTGCTGGTCTCCGGGTCTGCGGTGGGGTGGTATGGCGATGGTGGTGAACGGGAACTGGCCGAGGACTCACCTCCGGTCAACGAGGATTTCGCCAGCCAGCTGTGCATCGCCTGGGAAGAAACCGCCCAGCGTGCCGAAGCCATGGGCGTGCGCGTGGTGCTGGTGCGCACCGGCCTGGTGCTGTCCGCCGACGGCGGCTTTTTGTCGCGCCTGTTGCTGCCATTCAAGCTGGGCCTAGGGGGCCCGATCGGCAACGGGCGGCAATGGATGCCGTGGATCCACATCGATGACCAAATCGCCCTGATTGATTTTCTTATGCATCAGGATGCGGCACGGGGTCCTTATAATGCCTGCGCGCCGAAGCCGGTGCGTAACCGCGAGTTCGCTTCCGCCCTGGGGCGGGTCCTGCGCCGGCCCGCATTGCTACCGCTGCCGGCCTTTGTCCTGCGCCTGGCGCTGGGCGAGTTGTCGCTGTTGCTGCTGGGAGGCCAACGTGCCGTGCCCGCACGCTTGCTGGAAGCAGGCTTCACTTTCCAGTTCACCGATTTGCCCGCGGCCTTGGACGACGTGTCCGGCCGCCATTGAAATAGGACGTTGCATGAGCGATCACGCGTTGCTTCTGGTCAATCTCGGTTCACCGGCCTCCACCTCCGTGGCGGATGTGCGCAGCTACCTCAATCAGTTCCTCATGGACCCTTATGTGATCGACCTGCCCTGGCCGGTGCGGCGTCTTTTGGTGTCGCTGATCCTGATCAAGCGCCCGGCCCAGTCGGCCCATGCCTACCAATCGATCTGGTGGCAAGAGGGGTCGCCCCTGGTGGTCCTCAGCCAGCGCCTGCAGCGGGCAATGAGCGAGCAATGGAAGCATGGGCCGGTGGAGTTGGCGATGCGCTACGGCGAGCCATCGATCGAGTCGGTGCTGCTGAAATTGGTGGCCCGGGGGCAGCGCAAGATCACCCTGGCACCGCTTTATCCACAGTTCGCCGACAGCACCGTGACCACGGTGGTCGAAGAGGCGCGGCGGGTGATACGCGAACGGCGCCTGGATGTGCAGCTCAGTGTGTTGCAGCCCTTCTACGATGAACCCGAGTACATCGATGCCCTGGTCGCCAGCGTCAGGCCGCACCTGGAGCAACCCTTCGATCACCTGCTGCTGAGTTTCCACGGCTTGCCCGAGCGCCACCTGCAGAAGCTCAATCCGGGGCATAGCCTGGAGGGCGCCGGTGATTGCTGCCAGGATGCCTCGCCGCAGGTGCTCGGCAAGTGTTACCGCGGCCAGTGCTTCCGTACCGCCAAGGCCTTCGCCCGGCAAATGGGGCTGGCCGACGAGCAGTGGTCGGTGTCGTTCCAGTCGCGCCTGGGACGGGCCAAGTGGATCGAGCCCTATACCGAGGCTCGGTTGGATGAGCTGGCGAAGCAGGGCGTGAAGAAATTGCTGGTGATGTGCCCGGCCTTCGTCGCCGATTGCATCGAGACCCTGGAAGAGATCGGTGATCGTGGACGTGAGCAGTTTCGGGCGGCGGGGGGGGAGGACCTGGTGCTGGTTCCGTGCCTGAATGACGACCCGCAATGGGCCCAGGCCTTGAACGCCTTGTGCCTGCGGGCACCCTTGGCGCTATAGCTATAGAAGGTTTCGCCGGCCCGGTCCCTGGGTGATTGCAGGACCGGCCGGCGAAGGTGTTTTCAGATCAGGGGGTCGTCGGACTTCTTGTTCTTCCAGCCGTCGTTGCCTGGCAGTATCAGGTTCAGGGCGATGGCGACGATGGCGCACAGGGCGATGCCCTTGAGGCCGAAGTCATCCTGCCCGGTACCGCTACCCACCAGCATCCCGCCGATACCGAACACCAGGGTCACCGAGACGATCACCAGGTTGCGCGCCTCGCCCAGATCGATCCTGTGGCGAATCAGGGTGTTCATGCCCACGGCGGCGATCGAACCGAACAGCAGGCAGAGGATCCCGCCCATCACCGGCACCGGGATGCTTTGCAGCAATGCACCGAACTTGCCGATGAAGGCCAGGGCTATGGCGAAGACCGCGGCCCAGGTCATGATCTTCGGGTTGTAGTTCTTGGTCAGCATCACCGCGCCGGTCACTTCGGCGTAGGTGGTATTGGGCGGACCGCCGAACAGGCCGGCAGCGGTGGTGGCGATGCCGTCACCGAACAAGGTGCGGTGCAGGCCGGGCTTCTTCAGGTAGTCGCGACCGGTCACGCTGCCTACCGCGATCACCCCGCCGATATGCTCGATGGCCGGGGCCAAGGCCACCGGAACGATGAACAGGATCGCCTGCCAGTTGAACTCCGGCGCCGTGAAATGCGGCAACGCCAGCCACGGGGCGGCGGCGATCTTGGCGGTATCCACTACGCCGAAGTAGAACGACAGGGCAAAGCCCACCAGCACCCCGGAAATGATCGGTACCAGCCGGAAGATCCCCTTGCCGAACACCGCCACCACCAGAGTGGTGAGCAACGCCGGCATCGAGATCATCATGGCGGTCTGGTAATGGATCAGCTCGCTGCCGTCGCCGGCCTTGCCCATGGCCATGTTGGCGGCGATGGGAGCCATGGCCAGGCCGATGGAGATGATCACCGGGCCGATGACCACCGGCGGCAGCAGGCGGTCGATGAAACCGGTGCCTTTGATCTTCACCGCCAGGCCGAGGAAGGTATAGACGAAGCCTGCCGCCATCACCCCACCCATGGTCGCGGCCAGGCCGAACTGGCCCTTGGCGAGGATGATCGGGGTAATGAAGGCGAAGCTCGAAGCCAGGAACACCGGTACCTGGCGACCGGTGGCCAGTTGGAACAACAGAGTCCCAAGACCCGCCGTGAACAGCGCCACGTTGGGGTCAAGACCGGTGATCAGCGGCATCAACACCAAGGCGCCAAAGGCTACGAAGAGCATCTGGGCGCCAGACAGTACCTGGCGCCAGAGCGGATCGTTGAACTCGTCCTGCATGATCAGGAGTCCTTCTGCTTGGTGCCGAAGATCTTGTCTCCGGCATCACCCAGGCCAGGAATGATGTAGCCATGCTCATTGAGTTTCTGATCGATGGACGCGGTGTAGATGGTCACGTCCGGGTGGGCCTGCTGGACGACGGCGATGCCTTCGGGAGCGGCCACCAGGACCATGGCGCGGATGTCCCGGCAACCGGCTTTCTTCAAAAGGTCGATGGTGGCGACCATGGAGCTGCCGGTCGCCAGCATCGGGTCGATGATCATCGCCAGGCGCTCGTCGATTTCCGGTACCAGTTTTTCCAGGTAGGTGTGGGCCTGCAGGGTTTCCTCGTTGCGGGCCACGCCCACGGCGCTGACCTTGGCGCCCGGGATCAGGCTCAGCACGCCTTCGAGCATGCCGATGCCGGCGCGCAGGATCGGCACTACGGTGATCTTCTTGCCGGCGATCTTTTCCACCTGGACGGGGCCGCACCAGCCTGGAATCTCATAGCTTTCCAGGGGCAGGTCCTTGGTGGCTTCGTACGTCAGCAGGGCGCCGACTTCCTGAGCGAGTTCGCGAAAATTCTTCGTGCTAATGTCTGCGCGGCGCATAAGGCCAAGTTTATGACGGATCAGCGGATGGCGGATCTCATGGATGGGCATAGGGAAAGGCTCCGGCGGCGGGCAAAAAAAACGGCCTAGATTAATCTATCCGGGGTTGATGTCCTATAGACATAAAGTACGTTAGTCCAGAAACGCTTGATCTGGCCGGGCCGGATGCGTACCTTTGCCCGCTTTTCCGAAACTGCCACCCCTTGGAGAGCGCCATGTCCGCTGATCTCGAGCATATCCGTCAAATCATGCGCGAGGCTGACTGCCTGTACACCGAAGCTGAAGTCGAGGCGGCCATCGCCCGGATCGGTGCACAAATCACTGAAGAACTGGCTGAGCGTAATCCGGTGGTGTTCTGTGTCATGAACGGCGGGCTGATCTTCGCTGGCAAGTTGCTGACGCACCTGCGTTTTCCCCTGGAAGCCTCCTATCTGCATGCGACCCGGTATCGCAACGGAACCAGCGGTGGCGAGCTGTTCTGGAAATCCAAGCCGGAAATCTCCTTCATCGACCGCGACGTGCTGATCATCGATGACATCCTCGACGAAGGGCACACCCTGACCGCCATCATCGATTTCTGCCACCATGCCGGCGCCCGCGCCGTGCATACCGCGGTACTGATCGACAAGGATCATGACCGCAAGGCCCGTCCCGACCTCAAGGCCAACTACATGGGCCTGCCCTGCGTCGACCGTTATGTCTTCGGCTACGGCATGGACTACAAGGGCTACTGGCGCAACGCCGCCGGCATCTATGCCGTGAAGGGCCTGTAAGGCATGGCCGGCCCGAGCTTTCTCGATCAAGCGTTGTTCAGCGACCTGGCAGAGAAGGCCGCGGCCAACCCCCGTGGTCGCCAGCACCACAACTTCCATGCCATGGAAGAGCCCTGCCATCGCCTGGCGGTGGGGTTGCAGCCCTCGACCTATATCCCGCCGCATCGCCACCTGAGTGCCGACAAGGCCGAGACCTTGCTGGTACTCAAGGGCCGCCTGGGCCTGTTGGTCTTCGACGAGGCCGGCCAGCTCCAGGACAAGCGCGAGCTGCAGGCCGGCGGCGACTGCGTTGGTGTGGATCTACCGGCTGGAGTGTTCCATGGCCTGGTGGCCCTGGAACCCGACAGCCTGATGTTCGAATGCAAGGCCGGGCCTTATCGTGCGTTGAATGCGAACGAACAAGCGACCTGGGCGCCCCGCGAAGGCGAGCCCGGCGTAGCCGAGTACCTGGCCTGGATGCGCGCGCAGTTCGACTGACCCGCCCGTGATCGTGCCAGGGGGGAATCACCGAAGGCGGCGCTTTTCCCGGGGGACGTCGCCTTCGGCATTGATGGCCGCCTGGTGGCTGCAATATCCAGGGAAAGCCGTGCTAGAGTGCTCGGCCCTTGCCTGGAGCCTGTCATGAGCCTGTTGATTCGCAGTAGCGCAGTCCTTCTTCTGAGCTTGAGCCTGCCCCTGGCGGCCGCCCCGGCGCCCTTGCACGGGCAGTTCCTGCCGCCGGACGACCTGACCCTGCGCGATGCGGTGCCTGAACAGCAGCAACTGCTACAGGTCACCGAATATTCGGTGGTCATCGGCAGCCAGCGCCAGTCCAACCAGCAGCCGATTCCAGTGACCTCGCCGGTCTGGGTGCGGCTCAAGGGCAAGCCCCTGAACAAGGGCGCCACCATCAGCCAGGTACTGGTCAACTTCGATGGTGAAAGCAAAAGCCTGAAAAAGCCGCAATACGATGCCCAGGGCCGAACCCTGACCCTTTATTACCCGCTGGCCCAGTACCGGGCGGTGATGGACCTGCTGCGCAACGACATCGTGTATTGCCAGTTCCTCAGCTATGCCAACGGCCACATCTGGGCCGACCTGCATACTGGCAGCGTGCGTCCGCGTTGAGGCTGGAGGCGGGCAGGAGGTAAACTGCCGGCCCTGTGAAATGTCTGCGAGCTGGAGTCGGCGATGCGTAAAGATAAGAAACAAGTGATTGGTGACGAGATCGGTGATGAGCAGGTCAAGTTGTTCCTCGATTTCGAACCGGCCGATGCCACCTCGCCGTCCCTGCACAAGCTGATCAAGGCCTATCGCGGCCTGCGTATCGATGACTTCGAGCGCTTCCTGGGCTTTTTCGTCGCCGCCGGTTACGACCTGGACGGCCGGGACGAGCAGGGCAAGACCTTCGTCGAGCTGATCCGTGACCAGCGCAATGGCGCCGACTACATCGAACTGGTGGACAAGGCCCGCGGCTGATTGCGCTGTGTCCGGTTTGCCGGAGCTATTGGCCAGGCATAAAAAAACGCCCCGTCCTGCAAAGGACGGGGCGTTTTTCATGGGCATGGATCAAGCGTAGCTTTCGGTTTCCTTGCTTGGCTCTACCAACTCCAGGCTCAGGTTGTTCTCGCTGTTGATCTTGCGATACAGCGCAGCGTCGGTGGCCAGGACCTTTTCCCGCGCCGGGAAGATTTCCTTGAGCTTGGCAGCCCATTCGCCGCTGGTCTTGGCCGGGAAGCAGCGTTCGATCAGCTCCAGCATGATCGATACGGTCACCGATGCGCCTGGCGAAGCGCCCAGCAGGGCGGCCAGGGTACCGTCCTTGGCCGCCACCAATTCGGTGCCGAACTGCAGGATGCCGCCTTTCTTCGGATCCTTCTTGATGATCTGCACCCGCTGGCCGGCCACTTCCAGGCGCCAGTCCTCGGCCTTGGCTTCAGGATAGAACCGACGCAGGGATTCCAGGCGCTGCTCCATGGACTGCATGACTTCGCTGACCAGGTACTTGGTCAGGTCCATGTTGTCGCGTGCCACGGCCAGCATCGGGCCGATGTTGCCGGCGCGAACCGACATCGGCAGGTCCAGGAACGACCCGTGCTTGAGGAACTTGGTGGTGAAACCGGCATAAGGTCCGAACAGCAGGGATTTCTTGCCATCGACCACACGGGTATCCAGGTGCGGTACGGACATCGGTGGCGAACCCACGGCGGCCTGGCTGTAGACCTTGGCCTGGTGCTGCTTGACCACTTCCGGGTTGTCGCAGCGCAGCCACTGGCCGCTGACCGGGAAACCGCCGAAGCCCTTGCTCTCTTCGATGCCCGAAGCCTGCAGCAACGGCAGGGCCGCGCCGCCGGCGCCGAGGAAGACGAACTTGGCGTCGACTTCGCGGGTGTTGCCGCTATTGACGTCCTTGATGCTCACGGTCCAGCCGTTGGCCTTGTTGCGCTTTAGGCCGGTGACGCGCTTGCAGTACTTGACCTGGGCGTCGGGGGCGCTGGTCAGGTGCTTGAGCAACTGGTTGGTCAGGGCGCCGAAGTTGACGTCTGTACCGTTGACGACCCGGGTGGCGGCGATGGTTTCATCCGCCGGGCGGCCCGGCATCATCAGCGGCATCCACTCGGCCATCTTGGCCTTGTCCTCGGTGTACTCCATGTCCGCGAAGGCGTGGTGCTGGCTCAGCACTTCATGGCGCTTCTTGAGGTAGGCGACACCCTTGTCGCCCTGGACGAAGCTCAGGTGCGGCACCGGATTGATGAAGGACCTGGACGAGCCGAAGGTGCCTTTGCGGGTCAGGTAGGACCAGAACTGCTTCGACACCTCGAACTGGGTGTTGATGTGCACGGCTTTCTTGATATCGATGCTGCCATCGGCGGCCTGTGGCGTGTAGTTCAGCTCACAGAGGCCAGCGTGGCCGGTACCGGCGTTGTTCCAAGGGTTGGAACTCTCCGCGGCACCCGAATCCATCAGCTCGACGACTTCCAGCTTGATCGCGGGGTCGAGCTCCTTGAGCAGTACAGCGAGGGTGGCACTCATGATGCCGGCCCCGACCAATACAACGTCTACTGCTTCGTTATGCGCCATTAACGCGTCTCCAAAATCTGCAGCACCAAATTGACGGCATGGCTGCCAGGAGTGACGGGGCGATTCACGTGGTGCCCCAGGTTACCCATGGCCAGGATTGCCATGTCCGAGTCTTCGCAATTCTTTGCAACTTCTGCGGACGCTACCAACCGGGCCTCAAGGTGCATATGAACGCATCTCGATGAACCTCGGGGCAATTCGACTTATGGTCGATACATCCGCCAGTGCAACCAAATCCGTCAGCGGACAGGCTTCAAGCTTCAGCTCTCGAGGAGCGCTCGGACCTGTGTAATCGGGCTGTTGTAGAGGCTAATGGTGCCAGTTCAGACGCAAAACTATTCATTTGCTCGCCACACTCTTGTGAAGTAGTGAAAACCCGTTTTTTCACGCTCTTTTGAAGACGTGAACCTCAAAAAAGGGCTGCCTCGGCCTGGCACCTGGCCCGAGCGGTGGTACCGGCATGACAGGGGCATGCGGGCACGACGGGCGAACAGCATAAGTGTCCGAGCAATGGCAGCTCTGCAGATTCGTGAAAAGTGGAGGGTTGCAAGGTGGGACAACAGCAAGCACGCCAGCTTCACTCGATCTGTGTGGGCGGCTCTCTGTGGGCGGTGCGGGGTGCCAAGGCAGTGGCGTTGGCGGTACTGCGAGGCCCGATCAGGAGACGTCCTTATAATCGGGGGGAGATTGTAACGAAGAAATGTGCAGAAATGATCCTGTTTCGCGACTTTTATTAGGCTTTTGGTCAGGTGGCCAGTATCGGTCGCGCCCCGGTGACCACGCCGCTCGGGCTTACACGGGCGCTGGCGGGCAGCATCTGGTGCAGCCAGTTCAGGCGAATCTCCTGGATCTCCACCCAGCCGTCGCCGACCGGTGCCACGAGACTGTGGCGAAATGCCTGGCAGCGGCCCTGGCAATCCAGCAGGGCGTAGCTACGGAACTCATGGCGTGGAGCGAACAGGGAGCGAAGGAACTTCATGACCAGGCACCTAGTGTGTCATTGACGATAAGCATGCCGCCGAGCCGTTACATCATCGTGTATTGCCAGTGAACGGCAGGTTACAGGAACCTGCTTGTACGGGACCTGTCCGAGTGATGATTCAAGTCCCCCGGCAATGCTGGTTTGCCGCTGTCGTGCACCGCTATACTGCGGGCCTGTTTGTGCCTGATTCCTGGAGAAATGAGCATGTTGCAACGCCTGTTGTTCGGTTTGATCACTGTGGCCAGCCTGTCGCTGGCAGGCTGCGCCCACAGCCCGCAACAACTCACTCCGGAGCCCAAGCTCACCTCCCAGCTGGCGCCGGTGGGTCATGGCCAGCCGGTGGTGGTGAGGGTGGTCGACGGCCGTTCGTCCCCTGTGCTGGGAACCCGTGGCGGGCTGTACCCTGAAACCAGTTCGATCACCGTGCAGGGCGCGCAGATCCTGCCCAAGCTACAGGCCCAGGCCGAGGCCGCGGTGCGCCTGCTGGGCTTCACCCCGACTGCCGGTGGTAGCCATGCGCCCCAGTTGACCGTGACGCTGGCCGAACTCAAGTATCAATCGCCCAAGGAAGGCATGTACGTGACCGAGGCGACCATCGGTGCGACCTTCCGCTCCGACGTGCAGAACGCCAACCGCCGCTACAGCGGCCGCTATGGTGCTTCCCTGGACCAGCGCTTCGGCATGGCGCCGAACCAGGACACCAATACCAAGCTGGTGGGCGATGTACTGAGCGACGCGCTGACCCGCCTGTTCAAGGATCCGAGCATCGGCCAGATCCTCGGCGAGTGATGCGCATCCTGTAGCTGCCGTCGCAGGCTGGGTCTTGTTTGACGCGATAAGCTGACTGATGCAAAAAAGCCCGGGTCCATTGGACGCCGGGCTTTTTCATTGCCTGTCGGGCAATGCTTCATGCCGCTTCGACGTAGAAGTCCAGCACGCTGACACCGGTCAGCAGGTCGGTCTCCGGCAAGTCCGCGTGTTGATGCCCGCCCAGGGCGCAATACACCAGCCAATGACGATCCTGGACGTTGAAGGCCAGGGCTCCGACCAGCGCCTGCTGTTCCTCGCTAGGGGCGATCAGGTAGAGGCGGTCCTGGTTTTCTGCATGCAACATGACAAGTTCCGTGGGTCATCGAGGGGCGACAGACTGGCTTGTTCAGATGACGAAAAGATGACGATCTAAATTAATTGCCCGGCGCCTCGTTACTGGTCGGAAAGGTCCGCGGGGCCGCCCGGGGATTGAGTAGAATCCGCGCCGCGGGCGCACTCGACGGCCCGAACACCGGTCTTTTTCGAGGTTCATGATGTCGTTGCAAATGTTCTGGTCGATGTTCAATGCCCACCCCGGCAAGCTGATCAACCTGTTCGCCCTGCTATTGGCCTGCCCGGGCAGCTGGCTGCTACACGCCACTCGTCGCCGCGAGCAGCGGGCCCTGGCCAACCTGGCGACCCAGACCGAAGAGCGAGCGGTGGACCAGCCCATGCTGATGCTCGATCCCGCCACCCTGCGCATCAACCGCTTCTTTTATCGTTTCGGTTTCGCCTGCCTGGTACTGGCCTTGCTGGTGTCCTGGATCAGCACGCGGTTCTGATCGTCCACCGGGCCACGGATACGACAACGGCGCCCGCGGGCGCCGTTGTGCTTTAGCAGCCCGGGCTCTACAGCGCCAGGCCGGCCTTGACCCGATACTGGTTGCGGACCGGGGTCGCATACTGCAGCACCAGGTAGGGGCGATGCTCCGGCGGGCATTCTTGCAGGCGACGCTGCCATTCCTGCTCGGCCTTGGCCAGCTCCTGGGCCGGGAACACCTCGGCGGCACTGGGCACCTGCAACTGTGGATCGGCATCGCTCCACTGGGCATAGGCCAGGTAGTGCACCGGGAACAGCCGGTAGCCGCCGAGGATCTGCCGATCCATTTCCATGGCCAGTTGCTTGGTATCTTCGAACTTTTCGCTGATGGGTGCGGCGAAGTTCACGTGGACCCGGCCCTTGTAGCCGGTGATGCCCTTGGCGATGCTCACGTCGTCTTCCCCCGGCGCCTTGGTGTAGCTGCCGGTGGTGGCGCGGATATACAGTTCCCGGGCCTTGGCCTGGTCGCAAGGATCGTATTCGTAGCTGATGGACACCGGCGTCAGGTTCAGTGACTGGATCACCTCTCCGAACGGTTCGTCCTTGCGGCTCATGTGGAACATCTTCAGGATCGCCGACTCGGTACGGTCGTCGCCGTCCTTGGCCCGGCCTTCGGCCTGGGCGATCCAGATCGACTGGCCGTCGTTGCGGATCGAGTGATTGATATAGGCCGACAACAGCTGGTACGCGGCGAGCTTTTCCTTCCGCCCGCTGAGGGAACGGTGGACGATGAAGCTCTTGTTCAGGCGCATCAGGTCGCTGACGAACGGCTTCTGCAACAGGTTGTCGCCGATGGCGATGCGCGGGGTCGGCAGCCCGGCGTGGTAGATCGCGTAGTTGACGAAGGCCGGGTCCATGACGATATCGCGATGGTTGGCCAGGAATACGTAGGCGGTGCCCGAGCGGAACTGCTCGACGCCGGTATAGGTCACGCCGTCGGTGGCGCGTTCGATGGTGTGGTCGACATAGAACTCGACCTTGTCCTGCAAGGTCGCCACCGAGCTGATCCCGGCGAATTCGCGGCGCAGGCGGTGGGCGATCAGGGGCTTGAGCAGCCAACCGAAAGTGTTGGCAAAACGCGGGAAGCGAAAGTGGGTGAGGATATCTAGGAATGCCTTGTCGCTGAGCAGCCGGGCCAGCACCGCTGGTACTTCGCTGTCGTGGTAAGGTCGGATGGCATCGAATTCGCCCATCATGCTCTCTTGTTGGAAACGGCTAGGGTAAGAAGAAGGTTCGGATCGAAAAAAAGCCGGGCGCGGTCTGAAAATTCAGCTCAAGCATTAAAAGCCCTGCAAATAGACCGGCGATTATACGCATAAGTCACTCGGGAGACCGCGATGCTGGAAACCGACCATTATCAATGTCCTTACTGCGGCGAACAGGCGGAAGCGGTGCTGGACCTGTCCGCCGGCGACCAGACCTATATCGAAGACTGCCCGGTTTGCTGCCGGCCCATCGTGTTCACGCTGCAGACCGATGGTCGGGAATGGATGCTCGAGGTGCACGCGGAAAACGATTGAGCCGGGGGAGTGGTCTTTATGCTGCGTATCTACGAGCCGGAAAATCTGATGGAAGGCGAGCTGCTCCAGCGCATGTTGGCCAGCGAGGGCATCGAGGCG